>DASTNU010000836.1:0-2421 GCA_035720605.1 Longimicrobium sp.
GGCCTTCCGTGAAGAGACGCAGGGACTCCGGGTCCGGAGCGCCGGGATCCTCCTCGGCCGCAGCGTCGTCGTCCTCGCCTGCAACCTGCAGCTTCTCCAGCAGCGCGCGGAGAGACGGCGCCGGGACGATGCTTCCCGGAGGGCCGGAAGGCGTTGTCGGATCGAGATAGTGGACGCGTGCATCGTCAGGGACCGGGGCTGCTCCTCCGGCCTGACCAGCGGCGTCTTCGCCCATCCCGGACGTGGTCGGGGCAACGCCGGACGAAGCAGCCTCCTCCGCGCGCTGGAGCAGCCGGTTCTCCAGATCTACGTCACCGGGGTGCCGGAGAAAGGTCATGCGAATGCGCTGGCGCACCGCCCCGATCGGTGCGCGCGCCGCGAGCTGGCCCACCGCTTCCTCCGCCGCGGCTACGTCCCCTTCGAGGACTCCGACCTCCAGCGCGATCTCCCAGGCGTCCAGCTGCTCACCGGCGGAGAGGCCGGACCTGTTCAGGACGCTGTCCACGAGCTCTCTCGCGCGCGGGACGTCGCCTCCGGCGGCCGCACGTTGTGCCTGCTCGAGAACGACGTCCGCGGGGGTATCCGCCCAGGCGGCGCCTGCGTGCGGATCGTCGCGCGGAGGGATGGGGGCGGAAAGGCCCATGATCAGCTCTCTCAATCGTGAAATGCCAGGAATCACCTGCCCTGTCCCTGCAAGTTACACGACCAGTCGGAGAGCGAAAGATCGAGCGCGAGGCCCACGCCCGTACCCGGGCTGTGCCGCAGACCCGCGGTCCACTTCCGGTCGCAGCGTCCGCCGGAGACAGCCGCGGCGACGGCGGGGCGGCTGCGGCCCCACCCGTACGACACCCGGAACCGACCGCCCCGGTCGCTCCACGCGAGGGTCCGCGCCGGCTCCAGTCCGGCGGCGTCCAGCTCTCCCCGGGATAGCTGCTCGCTCGCCGCGAGCGCCACCAACCCCCAGGCTGCGTCCCAGGCCACCCCCGCGCGGACCATCGTCGGAAACCTTGTTTCGTCCCAGAGCGTCCGTGCGCGCGCCACGGCCTCCGCGTCCGGATCGTCCTCGCGGATCTCCGGACCCTTCGCCTCTTGGAACTCGACCTCGCCCGCGGGCCCGACGATCACGTCCACCGTCCGCGTCCGCGGAGCGCGGTGCGGCTGGAACGTGGTGGCGTACGCGTTCGACACGGCTACGCCGTACCACACGCGGTCGCCGGCGAGCACCCCTGCCACGCCCGCGTCCAGCCCCACGCCGCCCGCGTTGCCGAGCACGGTCTCGCGAAACACCGGAACGTCGGGAACGTCCGAGAGGAATGCCCCCGTGGCGTGCTCATGGACCCACCACCCCTTCACCGCTGCGCCCGCCCACAGCCGCCCCACGGTCGGGAACCTCCCCAGATAGGTGCCTCGCGCCAGCGTCAGGACGCTGGTGAGCGACCGGGACGCGCCGCCGCGCTCCCAGACCTCGGGCGCGACTCCGGTCACGCCCAGCTCCCGGGCCAACCCCTCCGGCACGCCGACGGCGACCGACGCGCGCGTGTCGAACGTCATGGCCAGGTCCCGGCTCTGCACGGCGACCCAGCGGAGCTGCACGGCGGTGTTCGGGGAACGGCCCCGCCAGAACAGGGGGCCGCCCAGCCGCTCGACGCGGGCATCCTCGGCCCGGCCGCTGAGCAGTCCGAGGCGCGCGGCGGCTTCGAACGCCGAGGATCCGGGAACGGCGGGCGCGTCGAAGCCGAGGAGCGAGGTGGTCCGCACGGGTCCGTCATAGACGCCGACGAGGGCCGGGTTCCAGAGTGCCGCGTCCGCGCGCCGCGCCTGCGTCACGGCCGCCCCCCCGTAACCCCCGGCGGTGCCGAGGGAAGGCGGGCGCTGGGAGACGAGCGGTGCGGCGGAAAGCGCCGCGATCGTAAAGGCAAGGAGAAACGGGCGCATGGCGATGATGTGGCCGGGTAGGACTGCGAAGGAAAGGCGCACGCGTCGGGCGCGCACGGATGCGGTTCCGTTATACCCCGCGGCGCACCTGCGGGGACGCTACGGCCCGGGAATCGGCACCGGGACTGCGCGGCGTGCGACCCCACGCGCGTAGAGATCCAGATCATCCATGAACGCCTGCAGGCGGTCCCTCGCCGGCCCGCGCATCTGGCACTCGTCGGGTCGCGTCTCCATCCAGCCCATGACCAGCAGATCACGGCCGGTGACGCGGTACAACGCGACCAGCCGGACCGCGGGAGCGACGGCGTGTGCCGGACGGTCGCACTGCACCTCGCCGCGGAGCCGCGACAGGGGAAGCCAGGGCGTCGCGAATAACACGGAGTCACCCGCGGCAGCGACCGGCACCGCCGGGTGCGGCCACACCATGGCGCGCAGCGGCAGCTCCGGCGGCATCAGCTCGACGCCCGTGAAGAAAGGGCGTCCACG
>DASTNU010000837.1:0-3241 GCA_035720605.1 Longimicrobium sp.
GGGCGTGTTCTGCAACGCGCACCAGGCCATGCAGGGGGTGCTGGCGCACGTGACCATCGCCGACGTCTTCCGCGACGTGCGCCAGCAGGCCACCGGGTGCGGCGGCGCCAAGGCCGAGCCGCTCGCCGCGGCGGCGGTGCACCACGCGTGAAAGGCGGCCCCGGCGCGCTTTCATCGGCCGTGGATCTGTAACCGCCGGAGATACAAATGTAGTTTCGTGGGGAAGATGTCGATCCGGAGGCGGCTGATCCGACGTATCGGCAGAGGGCGAATGGTTGATGGAGTGGCGCCCGGGATCGACCGAGGACGAGGAATCGGAACGCGAGCGCGGAGGCGGACCATGGCACGCGGAACGAGTGTGCGCAGGGCGCTGGGGATGCTGATACTGGCGGTGGCCGGGGTGGCGGCGGACGCGGCGAGCCTGGCGGCGCAGGAGTCGCGGGTGCTGGGACGGGTGACGGACGGCGTGGGAAACGGGCTGGCGGAGGCGCGGGTGACGCTGGTGCCGGTGGACAGCGGGTCCGCGCGGCAGGAGACGGTGTCGGGGCGGCTGGGCGGGTTCCAGTTCGAGGCGGTGGCGCCGGGCACCTACACCCTCCGCGCCGAGCGCGACGGCTACACGGTCCGCGAGCAGCGGATCACCGTGCGCCCCGGCCGGGTGGTGACGCCCGTGGTGCGGCTGGCCGGTTCGGGACGGGCGTCACGGGCGGCGACAACCGCGAGGACGGCGAGGAACTGACCGGCAGCGGTGCGCCGCCGGGGGCGAAGTGCATCCATAACTGTAACTTATGTGGTTACAGAGTCGTGACGGGACCGAGGGAGCCGGGCTGCGGAAGGCGCCCGAAAAGAGAACCGAAGGGAGAGGGGATGACGACGATGAGCGATCGCACACCAAACCTGTTCACGCCGTTTCAGCTGGGCCCGTACGAGCTGCGCAGCCGGCTGGTGATGGCGCCCATGACCCGCAGCCGCGCGGGCGAGGGCAACGTCCCCACCCCGTTGATGGCCGAGTACTACGCCCAGCGCGCGGGCGCCGGGCTCATCGTCACCGAGGGGTCGCAGGTGGCGCCGCAGGGGGTGGGCTACCCCGACACGCCGGGGATCCACACCGACGCGCAGGTGGAGGGATGGCGCCGGGTGACGGACGCCGTGCACGCGCGGGGCGGCCGCATCTTCCTGCAGCTGTGGCACGTGGGCCGGGTGTCGCATCCTTCCATGCAGCCCGGCGGCGCGCTCCCGCTGGCGCCCTCCGCCATCGGCATTCAGGGAGAGATGATCTACACGGCGGGCGGGATGAAGCCGTTCGTCACCCCGCGCGCGCTGGCGGCGGACGAGATAGCGGAGGTGGTGGAGCAGTTCGCCGAGGGCGCGCGGCGGGCGTACGCGGCCGGCTTCGACGGGGTGGAGCTGCACGGCGCCAACGGCTACCTGATCGACCAGTTCCTGCGCGACGGCAGCAACCACCGCACGGACCGCTACGGCGGCCCGGTGGAGAACCGCGTGCGCTTCCTGGTGGAGGTGGCGGAGGCGGTCGCCGGCGTGTGGGGCGGCGAGCGGGTGGGCGTGCGCCTGTCGCCGGTCGGGACGATCAACGGGATGGGCGACACCGACCCGCTGGCCACCTTCAGCTACGCGGCGTACGCGCTCGACCGGCTGAACCTGGCGTACCTGCACGTCACCGAGCCCATCGACGCGGAACGTCGATCCGGCGGGGCCCCGTTCGACGTATCTACGGAGGGGGATGACGGTGGGCGCATCTCGCCCGTGCTGAAGGCGATCTACCGCGGGGCCTTCATCGCCAACGGCGGCTACGACGGCGAGACGGGGAACGCGGCAGTGGCGGAGGGGCGGGCGGAGCTGGTGGCGTTCGGCCAGCCGTTCCTGGCCAACCCGGACCTGCCGGTCCGCCTGCGGCTGGGCGCCCCGCTCAACGCGCCGGACCGCGCCACCTTCTACGGCGGCGGCGAGCAGGGCTACACGGACTACCCGGTGCTGGAGCCCGCGCGCGCGGCGTGACGCACCGGAACCATCTTCCGCCGGCCACGGGGGCCGGCGGAGCATCGCACAGGGATGACAGGGAAAGGGATCGGTACCATGCTGGCTCTGCTCTCCGCGCCCCGGGGCCGCGTCTCCGCCCGCCGCCTTGCCGAACGGGCGAAGCGGCAGGCGAAGGAACAGGCGTACGGCATCATCATCCACCTGCCGCGCGCCCCGGTGGAGCGCCCGGCCGTGCGCCCGCTGCTGGCGGCGGGAGGCGCCCGGTGAGCGCCGTGTCTCTCCAGGGGAAGACCGCCCTGGTGACGGGCGGCACCGGCGGCATCGGCCGGGAAACGGCGCTGGGACTGGCCCGGCTCGGCGCGACGGTGGTGGTCGTCGGCCGGGACCGCGCGCGCGGCGAGGCGGCGGTGCGGGCGATCCGCGCGCAGAGCGGCAACGACCTGGTGGAGCTGGTGGCGGCGGACCTGTCGTCGCAGGACGAGGTGCGCCGGCTGGCGGAGCGCCTCGGCTCGATGCACCCGCGGCTGGACATCCTGGTCAACAACGCCGCCGGCCTCTTCCCGGAGCGCCGGGTGACGGTGGACGGCCACGAGGCCACGCTGGCGATGGCGCACCTGTCCCCCGCGCTGCTGACGCACCTGCTGCTGCCGCGGCTGCGCGCGTCGGTGCCGGCGCGCATCGTGAACGTGAGCAGCGGCGCGCACCGCGGGGCGCGCGTCCGCTGGGACGGCCTGCAGTCGGAGCGCGGCTACCGCGCGCTGAGCGCGTACGCGCGGGCCAAGCTGCTGAACCTGACCTGGACCTTCGAGCTGGCGCGGCGGCTGCGCGGCACCGGCATCACCGTGGTCGCGGCGGAGCCGGCGAGCGCGTGGACGGCGATGGCGGAGTCGGTGACGCCGGCGATGCTTCCCGCGGCGCAGCGGCTGGTGTGGCCGCTGGTCCGCCGCCGCCAGCGCGGGCGGCCGGCCCAGGCCGCCGCGCACTCGCCGCTGGTCGCCGCCACCTCGCGCGAGCTGGTGAGCGGCGCGTACCTGGACCCGCGCGGCGAGCCCGCCCACGCCTCGAAGACGTCGCGCGACGGCGAGGCGGCGCTGCGCGCGTGGGAGACGACGGCGGAGCTGCTGGGCATCCCCCTTGAGCGCTTCGGCGCGACGCGCGTCGAGCGGAAGGTGGCGGGGGCGCGCCCGGCAAGGGTACTCGTTCGCCCGGCGCGGAGCGGATGGGCGGAACCGGTGTACCGGGA
>DASTNU010000838.1:0-2998 GCA_035720605.1 Longimicrobium sp.
CGAATCCGGCATCCCGTCGCAGCCGCAGGTGAACGGCGACCTCGATCTCCCCGCCGCGATGTTCCGGTCCGGCGAGCAGCCGGAGCAGGCCACGGTGCCGATGGAACGAAGGATCGCGGGCGCGGTCAACGTCGACGTGCAGTTCACCGAAGTGAACGGCATGGCGATCTACGAGGGCGACATCGTCCTTGGCACCGCTGACGACGTCCGCACGGCGATGGACGAAGGACGCGGACTCGTTCGCGTGGGCGAGGAGTTCCGATGGCCCGGCGGCAGGGTCGCGTACGTGACGGTGGAGGCGATCCGGCCCCGCGTGGAGGCAGCCATCCGGCACTGGGAGGAGCGCACGCCCATCCGCTTCGTCGAGCGCACCACCGAGATGGACTACATCTCGTTCGAGCAGCGTGACGGCTGCTGGTCGCGCGTCGGCCGCCAGGGGGGCGGGCAGGTGATCTCGCTGGCCGACGGGTGCGGACTGGGTGCCGCCATCCACGAGATCGGCCATGCACTGGGGCTGTGGCACGAGCAGGGCCGCGCCGACCGCGACACCCACGTCGAGGTCCTCATCCAGAACGTCATTCCCAAGTACCGCCACAACTTCGACAAGCACGTGCTGGACGGCACCGACGTGGGCGACTACGACCATGGCTCCATCATGCACTACCCCGCCACGGCGTTCAGCGCGAACGGCCAGCCGACCATCCGCACGCGCGGCGGGGAGCCGATCGGCCAGCGCACCGGGCTGAGCCAGGGGGACATCAGGGCGATCCGGTCCATCTACCCGAACCTGGACTGGGAGGGGGCGGGGGAAAAGCCGGCCGCCACGGACGCCGCTGCGTGAACCGCGGCGGCGGCGAGCGTTCGCCTGATTGCCGAAGCGGCCATCGCGGGGCTTGCCCATCCGCCGCCGCGTACGGGCGAAGGAAGTCAGCACCATGGCCACCCGCGCCGTTCGAGGCCGGACCTGAACGGCGACCAGAGCCATCCGGTGCCCGACGGACAGTTCGGTCCAGCGGCAACCACTTCTCCGCCCGCGCGGGCGGTGCAGCCATGAGCACGACCATGCCGAACGGCACGCAGACCCCGCCGAACCCCGACGACTACGCCATTGTCGTGGGTATCGACGCCTACCCGCAGCTGCGCCGGCTGCAGGCGGCCCGCAGCGACGCCCGGCGCTTCGCCGCGTGGCTCATCGATCCGGAGGGTGGCGGGCTGCCGTCAGCGAACGTCCGCATCGTGGAATCGGCGGCGATCCCGGCGGACCCGTTCGACGCCCGTCCGATCCAGAGGGACATCGACCGGCACCTGCGTGATTTTGGCGTCGAGCGCAGAAAGCGGATCGGGCGGCGCCTCTATTTCTACTTCGCCGGGCACGGCTTCGGCCCCACCTTCGACGACGTGGGGATGCTGATGGCCGATGCGGCGATGGAGCGGCTGGAGAGCAACATCGGCCTGCGCCACTACCTGGTGTTCTTTCACGACCTCGAGCTGTTCGACCAGGTGGTCTTCATCCTGGACTGCTGCCGCGATCCCATGCGGGGAGCGAGCACCGCCAAGCCCGTGTTCACCCTGCAGCCACCGGCCGGCGGCGTCCCGCGGGTGGAGCGGTACGTGGTGCTGGCGGCGGCTTACGGCGAAAAGGCCTTCGAACCCAGGAGCCAGGGCGGCGAACGGCGAGGGGTGCTCACCAGCGCGCTGATGGAAGCGCTGCAGGGCAGTGCCGCCAACGCGCGCGGGGAGGTCACCGCCACGTCGTTGCGGGAATATCTCAAGGTACGCGTCCCGGAGATCGCCTCCGAGGCCAACCTCAAGCAGGGGCCGGAGATTCCCTATCTTCCCGACCTGGTGCTCTGCACCGTGCCTCCCGCGCGGCTGCCACGGGTGCGCGTCCGCATCCTGGTGCCGAACGGGCTGACCGGCGAGATGATCCTGCGCGACGGGACCGATCTGGCCGAGATCGGGCGGCGCTCCGCCCGCGACGCAGCGTCGGACCGGCCGCCCTGGGAAGTGGACCTGGTCCTGAACAGCCGATACCAGGTGGAGCACACCGACAGCGCCATGGTCATGGTGCTGGACCCGCGCAAATTCAAGGACGGAAACCATGTCTACCGGATCCCCCGGCCGGAGTGACCCGGCGTCGCCCGCCGCCGGGTCCGGCACGCTGGTGGTCGAGCTTCCGCACTGGAGCGCCGAGGTGCGGGTGCTGGACAACCTGTACCAGCCGGTGACGGGAGTGCTCGCCGGGGAGGGAAGCGACCCCGCGGTGAAGGTGTCGCTCCCTCCCGGAATCTACGAAGTGGAGGTTTCCCTGGGCGCGCGCAGCGCCCGCGAGTCCGTGCTCGTGCGTCCCGGCCGCCCCGTCACCCTGGGTCGCGAGAAGTGGGCGTCGCTGGCCTCCACCTCGGCCGCGCCGCTCGCGGGGACGGACAGCATGCGCGAGGCGCACGCGGCCGCCGCCGTCGAATGGAGCCGCAAGCCCCTGCGCTCTACTTCCGGGAGCGACAGCCGGCTGTTCGTCTTCGTACGCACGCTCGAGCCGAAGCGGTATCCGCAGTTTGCCGAAGGGCTGCGGCTACTGGACGCCGACGGCCGCGAGGTGGCCGACCTGTCGCGCGAGGGCAGGCGCGACGCGGCGCAGGGGTGGACGGCGTTCTGCGCGGACCTGTCCGCGGGGCTCTACATCCTGCGGCGGGGACGCTCCGGGGTTCGCCTCCGCCAGCAGCCGGTGTTCCTGAGCGCCGGGTGGGAGACGCAGGTGTTCGTGGCGGCGCGCAATCGCCCCTCGCTGCGCACGCTCATGCTGAACATGGCGCCGCGCGGAGCGGGCTTCACCCCCCATGACGACGCCGCGGCGGCGGCCGAAGTGGCCATGGACGCGTTGCGTCTGGGGCCGCGCGGCCGCCACGTGGTCACAGGCGCGCACATGGAGGCGCTGCTTCGGGGCGAGCACCAGAACCCCTGGCTGGCGATCCTGGCCGCGTACGCGTTGCGCGCCCGG
>DASTNU010000839.1:0-4399 GCA_035720605.1 Longimicrobium sp.
GGAGCAGACGGCGCAGCGGATGTACGCGCAG
This sequence comes from Longimicrobium sp., assembly GCA_035720605.1. GTDB lineage: Bacteria > Gemmatimonadota > Gemmatimonadetes > Longimicrobiales > Longimicrobiaceae > Longimicrobium. The sequence goes on from DASTNU010000839.1 coordinate 32, forward strand.
CTCTACGGCGACACGGGCGAGGACGCCGGCGCGCTGGACTTCTACCGCACCACCCCCTTCGACGCGCCGGTGAGCGGGGCGCGCATCGGGGCGGTGAGCCTGACGGCGGACGCGGTGGACCGCGCGCTCTGGCTGGCGCTGCTGATGCGCCCGGTGGACGCCGCGGCGGCGGGGGCCGCGGCCGCGAGCCCCCCCGGCGACCCGCGCGAGACGGTGCGCGCCAGGATCGCGGGCAAGACGCTCACCCTGGGCTTCGTCCCCGCCTGGGACGGGCGGCAGCGGGTGCTGCGCCCGGGCGGAGCCCCGCCGCGCCGCCTGCCGACGCTCTCCTTCGACATCTCCACCGGGCAGCCCTTCGACGAGGCGCCCGCGTACCGGCGGCTGGACGCCGCGGCCGACGGCGACGCGCTGGAGAACCTGACGCTGGTGCAGCTCACCCTTCCCGCGGCGGGCGAGTTCGGCGCCTGGGACGACCTGGATCCCATGGAAGAGGGGGTGGGCGACCTGCCCCCGGCGCTGGACGACGAGCGGCTGGCCGCGCGCGTCCTCTGCTGGATCCGCATCCGGCTGGAGGCGGACGGGACGGAGGGCGAGGCGTCGCGGGGGTGGGAGGCGCGCTTCAGCTGGGTGGGCGCCAACGCCGCGCGTGTGTCGCAGCGCGTCCCCGTTCCCGCCCTCCGCGTCGGCACGGGGACCGGCGAGCCCGACCAGACGGTCACCCTTCCCAACACCCCGGTGATCCCCGGCTCCGTCGTCCTGACCGTCGGCGGCGAGGCGTGGACGCGGGTGGACGACCTGCTGGCCGCGCCCCCGGAGGTGCCGGTGCGCGACCCGCGCCTTCCGCCCGGCGCCTCGCCGCCCCCGACGGGGGACCCGCGGGTGTTCACCGTGGACCGCGAGAGCGGGGTGGTGCGCTTCGGCACCGGGTACGCGGGGATGCGCCCGCCGCCGCTGGCGCCGATCGTGGCCTCCTACGCCTGGGGCGGGGGGAGCGCGGGGAACCTGGGGGTGGACGCCATCCGCACGGCGCCGCGCCTTCCCGCCGGCTTCCGCCCCTCCAATCCCGTCCCCACCTGGGGGGGAGACGACGGCGAGAGCGCGCAGGACGCCGAGCGCCGCATCCCCCTGCTGCTGAAGCACCGCGACCGCGCGGTGAGCGCCGAGGACTTCCGCGAGATCGTCCCCCAGACGCCGGGGATCGCGCTGGGGCGGATGGAGGTGCTGGCCAGCTACCACCCGTCCATCGGCGCGCCGGCGCCGGGCGTCGTGACGCTGCTGCTGGTCCCCGACGACCCGCTCCGCCCGGAGGGGCCCGTCCCCGACCGGCTGTTCCTGCAGGCGGTCTGCCGGCACCTGGAGCCGCGGCGGCTGGTGACCACCGAGGTGCACCTGCGCGGGCCGGACTACGTGCCCGTCTCCGTCGCCGTGGGGTTCGAGCCGATCGCCGGGAGCGACGTGGCGGCGGTGCGCGAGGAGATCAAGGCGGCGCTGCGGCGCTTCCTTTCCCCGCTCACCGGCGGGCATCCCGTGGCGGAGCCGCCCCTCGACGAGCCCCGGCCGCGCGGGTGGCCGCTGGAGACGGCGGTGGAGGACCGCGAGCTGTGGGCGCAGGTGGCGCGCGTCACGGGCGTGAGCAGCGTGCGCGGGGTGCGGATGTGGAACGCCGCCGGGGCGCAGGTCCAGACGCTCCCCCTCTCCGGGCTGCAGCTGCCGCGGCTGGACCACGTCTCGGTGCGCGCGGGCGACCCCGAGGACCTGGCGGACGTCATCGCCGGCACCGCGGGGACGGCCCCGGGCGCGCCGGCCCGGAAGCGCCGGCCGGTGCCGGTGATCCCGCGGAGCTGCTAGGGAGGCGCGCGTGGACGCCAACGGCACCCGCTTTCACCTGGCCCTGGGCCGCGACGACTGGTTCCCCCAGGAGTCCACCTGCCCCGGCGAGGAGAGCCCGCCCGGGCCGCCCTGCGCCGAGTGGGACGGCGACAGCTCCACGGTGGGGCTCCATCGCCTTCCGGTGACCTTTCCCCCGCGCCGCGCGGAGCGGCCGCCGGTGGACGAGGACCGGCGGGGCGCGGGGCGCGACCGCTTCGGCAACTGGTACTGGATCGCCGACGACGGGCGCGGGATCGTGGCCCGCTCGCCCCGCGACGCGCGGCCGGTGCCCTTCTGGCCGCACGACGCGGCCGAGCCCGCGCCCCCCCCGCCCGCGGAGGGCGACTTCGCCCCCGCAGCGCCGCCGCCCCCAGCCCCGCCCCCGCGGCTGCAGGGGCTGGCGGTCACCTCCGAGCACTACCTGGTGGCGGGGATGCGCGACGAAGCGGCGCTGCTGGTGTGGGACCTGGCCGCGGGGGGGCCGCCGGTGGCGCTGCGCTGGCCGCAGGGCGTGCCGCTGGAGGCGTGGGACATCTGCGCCGCGCCGGACGGCGGCGCCTGGGTGCTGGACCGCCGGCACACGCGGCTGTGGGGGCTGGACCGCCTCTTCCGCGTCCGCGAGCCGCGCCCCTCCCCCGCCGTCCCGCACGTCCCCGACTTCACCCCGGCCGACCCGGACGCGGCGGACGACGGCCGTCCCGTCCTCCGCGAGGGGCCCATCACCCTGGACGCGTCGATCGACGTCTCCCGGGTGCGGGGCCCCGCGGCGGTGGAGGTGCTGTGCGACGGGAGCCTGCTGGTGCTGGGGCACGACGGCATCGCCCCCGTGCTGCACCGCTTCACCCTGGACGGCGGGTGGAGCTTCGACCTTCCCCTGGCGCCGGAGCTGTACCGGTATCCCGAGGTGCTGCGCGAGCTGCCGTACGGCCACGAGATCGCCTTCGTCCCGGCGGAGGGGTGTGGACGGGACGCGATGGAGGGGCGGCTCTACGTGGTGGCGCCGGACGGCAACCAGAGCTTCTCCTTCACCTTCTCCGGGCCGGTGGACGAGCTGCGGGTGGAGCTGGACCGGCGCTTCTACCCGATGCGCCGCTACGGCGGGCGCGCGCTGGTGGCCGCCGGCGGCGAGGCGCACTACGACAGCGGAGAGAAGTGGGTCTCGCTGCTGGAGTACCCGCGCCCGCAGTTCGCCCGCGAGGCGCGGCTGCGCCTTCCCGTCCCCCGCGAGGACCCGGCGAGCCCCGGCGCCCGGCGGCTGGAGGCGTTCGACGGGCGCGAGCCGGGGTGCGTGTGGCACCGCCTGTTCCTGGACGCCTGCATCCCCCCCGAGTCGTCGGTGACGGTGGAGAGCCGCGCCGCGGACGACCCGGCGGAGCTGGAGGCGGCGGCCTGGCGGACGGAGCCCGCGCCCTACCTGCGCGGCGACGGCGCCGAACTGCCGTACACGCGCACCTATCCCCCCGGCCCCGAGGGGCAGGCGGGCACCTGGGAGCTCCTCTTCCAGAACGCGGTGGGGCGCTGGCTGCAGCTGCGGATCACCCTTCGCGGCAACGGGCGCATCACCCCCCGGGTGCGGGCGCTGCGGGCGTACTATCCCCGCTTCTCGTACCTGCGCGAGTACCTCCCCGCCGTCTACCGCGAGGACGCGGGGTCGGCGTGGTTCCTGGACCGCTTCCTGTCGAACGTGGAGGGCGCCTTCACCGCGGTGGAGGACCGCATCGCCGCGGCGCAGGTGCTCTTCGACCCCGACACGGTGCCGCCGGAGTTCCTGGAGTGGCTGGCGGGGTGGATGGGGGCGGCGCTGGACGCCAGCTGGACCGAAGCCAAGAAGCGCGTGTTCCTGGTGCACGCGATGGAGATGTTCGCCGGCCGCGGGACGCGCGAGGGGCTGGTCCGCGCGCTGCGGCTGGCGCTGGAGGAGTGCGTCGATCCGCAGCTGTTCGGCGGGAACGGCGGGACGGCCGCGGCGACCCCGCCGGCCGCGGCGTCCGCGTACGCCTCCGCATCGACCACTTTGAGCACTAGCTCCGCCTCGACGTCCACGGCGGTGGTGAAGCCGGGTGGTTGCGGATGCGGGTGCGGCGGCGCGGGCGGGGGCGGAGGCGGATCCGCGGGCGCCGGGGGATACGGGGGGCGCTTCACCGTGCGCGTGGTGGAGCAGTTCCTTACCCGCGACCTCCCCGGCGTGGCCTACGGCGACGTGGGGAGCCTGTCCGGGCCGGGGACGACCACCACGGCGCTGGCGTGGACGCCGGCGCAGGGCCCGGAGCCGCTGCACGAGCGCTGGCGCGCCTGGCTGGCGACGCGCTACACGGACGTCGACGCGCTGAAGCGGGCGTGGGGGATCGCCCCGGTGCCGTCCGCGGGGACGGCGGCGGCGGTGCTGGCAGCCGCGCCGGGCACCGCGGCGATGGTCGCGGCCGCCCCCGGCACCGGCCTGGCGACGGCGTTCCCGCTGCAGCTTCCCGCCGCCGCGCCCGGCGTCGCGGTGCAGCTCTT
>DASTNU010000840.1:0-2020 GCA_035720605.1 Longimicrobium sp.
CGGCGCCGCCGGGATACACCTCGTGCCCGGCGACGGAGCCCAGGTTGATGACGTGCCCCCGCCCGCGCTCCACCATCCCCGGCGTCACCGCGCGGGTCACGTAGAGCAGCCCCTTCACGTTGGTGTCCACCATCTCGTCCCAGTCCGCCGGCTCGCCCCGGAACAGGGGCTCCAGCCCGCGTCCCAGGCCGGCGTTGTTCACTAGCAGGTCGATGGCGGCCCACTCCGGCGGCAGCCCGCCCAGCGCGGCCTGGACGGCCGCCGCGTCGCGCACGTCCAGGGTCAGGAGGCGGCACTCCGCGCCGTGGGCGCCGCCAAGCTCCTCCGCCAGCGCCTCCAGCCGCTCGCGCCGCCGCGCGGTGAGCACCAGCCGCGCGCCCGCCGCCGCGAACGCCCGCGCGCACGCCTCGCCGATCCCCGCGCTGGCGCCGGTGACCAGGACCGTCCCGGAAAAGCTCATCTGCAATGCCGAAGTGGAGGTGGATGCCGTACGACGCGCGGGAAGATAGGACGCCCCGCCCGCCGAATCCATCCGCCATCCCCAAAAAGCGGGGCGGGCCGCGATTGGCCCGCCCCGCGCACGGCTGCGGGTGGAGACCGGTCAGGGCGCGGCGGCCCCGGTGTCCCCGGCGGGCCCCGAATCGACCACGCCGGGCGTGGCGGTCGGGGGAGGGGGCGCGGGGGCGGGTGCACCCGTGGCCGCCGGCATGGTATCCACCACCGGTCCCGTCTCGTCCACCGCGTCTTCCCCACCCCGGTTGCGCAGCAGCAGGAACGCGATCAGCGCCAGCGCCAGCAGGCCCAGGATCAGCGGCAGCGGGCTCCTCGGCTTTGGTTCGATGCTGATGTCCGCCATTCAATCCTCCAGTCAGTCGTAAGCGTGCTTGAACAACGACGCGCGGCCGCAGCGGGCAACTTCCGTGCACGGGATGGGTGCGATCGATCGCCTCAGCGCCGGCGGGGGGCGGGGGGCACTCCACCGGGAGCGTCGGGATGGGGAGTGGAGGTCGCGCGGCGGGTGCGGGGGGTGGCGCGGCTGAAGCGCAGGTACACCTGCGGCGCCTGGTCGGCCACGCCGAACCGCTGCTGCAGCACCACCTCCACATGCGTGAGCGCCACGTCCCACTCGTCCTCGAACACCCGGAAGCCGATGCCGGCGGAGATGCTGGGCGAAATGCCCAGCTCCGCCTCTTCGTCCGCGAAGTCGGCCACGCCGTACGCGCCGCCGCCCAGCACCAGGTACGGCTCCGCGCGGGTGGCGTGGTCCAGCTCCGTGTACCACCCCGGAACCGCCAGCGCCAGCGAGACCTGCGGGCCCACCAGCAGCCGGTCGACCAGGTTCTCTCCCGCGTGGATGCCGGCGACCAGCTCCGTGCGCTGCATCCAGCGCCCGCCGCGCCCGCCCACCGCCAGCGCGCCCCAGGAGAGCATCAGGTCGCGCCCCCCGCCGAACGCGCCGGTGAGCTGCACCTCGAAGCCGCCGGTGCGGTAGCGGCCGCGCGCGTCGTACGGCTGCAGCGGCTCCTGCGCGAAACCGGGCTTCGCGATCAGGAGAACGATGATGATGATGAAGTTGCGGCGGATCATCGGCGGGATGCGGATCGTTCCGGCAAGCAGGCAGCGCTCCATCAAACGAACGAAGTGCGGCGAAGATGACGCATGCCACGCAAAGACACCCGGCCCGCCCGCTCACCCTCATCCGCATCGCCAATCGTTCAGAGATGACATCAACCGTTGCTGCAGGTTCTGAACCCAGGAGACCGGCGAAAGGCTAGTTTGTCTTCCTCAGAGGGTGTTGCTACCCAGAAAACTGCGAAGCGTTGTTTTTCTGAGGGAGCGCACACGAGTAACCCGAAGTAATGCAACCGCTTGCGCGCGACCGAAGGATCTTTTCACCGCCAGCGAGGGGCAGGCTCGGCGGGCAGAGATCCAGCCTCACGGTTGTGCCAGCTAGATCCTTCGGTCGGCGCAAAGCACCGTGCGTGCTGAAGTTACACGCGGCGCCTCCCTCAGGAAGACA
>DASTNU010000841.1:0-5816 GCA_035720605.1 Longimicrobium sp.
CGGCCGTCCGTGGTCCACCGCCCGCCCCTGGTCCACGAGCCCGAAGCCGTCGCCGCGGACTGAGGGCAGCAGGCGCGCGACAGCACGGCGGGATGGTTGGATGCAAGACGACCGCACCGCCGACGACGGCAGCGGTTCTGCACTACCGCGCCAACGCGTCGCGCTCTTGGCGGCTACTGATCGTTTCTCGTCGTCTCGCGGGCCCTTGTGCCATGGGTCCTCCGCCTACTCTCCGCACGGCGCCTCTTGTCCAGCACTTGCGCCGCAAGAGATCACCCACGGCATCGTCGCGCCGGCCCTCTGCCAGCTCCTGGCCAAGCGCTTCGTGCGCCCTTTGATCCCGTGGCCTGCAACAGGGCACGGCATGTGTCGTGACCACTTTCATCGGAGGTCATCGCAATGAAGAAACTTGCGCTCAGGCTGGACGACCTGCTGGTCGAGTCTTTCGATCCAGTTCCGGATCCGGAAGGGTTCGGTCGGACTGTGCACGGCCATCAAGACACGGATGAAGAAGAGTGCGCCATAAGGACCGGCCTCAAGGCTCCTCCCAGCTGCCGCTCCTGTGAGGAAACTTGTGATGGTACATGTGCCACCTGCATGACGGTCAACTGCGGCCCATTCACCTGTCTCCATACGCCCTGCGAGCGGCAGGATCCCGCGGCCAACGAAGCCGGGCCGCCCAGGGTGCCGTAAGCTGCCGGTCGCAACGACGACGTGCCGATGATCTTCGGCATGCTGCCGCTGGCCATGGCGCTGGGCGAGGGAAGCGAGCAACGCGCCCCCATGGGCCGCGCGGTGATCGGCGGCCTGATCACCAGCATCCTGCTGACGCTGTTCGTGGTGCCGGTCGTCTACACGCTGCTGGACGACTTCGTGAACCGCGTCTTCCGCCGCGGCGGCGCGCGGCCGTCCGTGGTCCACCGCCCGCCCCTGGTCCACGAGCCCGAAGCCGTCGCCGCGGACTGACGGCGGCGGCGGGATGGTCGGATGCGAGACGAAGCGGCGCGGCTCCCGAGAGGGGGCCGCGCCGCATGCTCACTCATTGTAGCTCGGACCGCTAACTCAACTGAGTTCTTTTTGAATCACAACTATGTCTGCTTGGTTCAGGCCAAACAGTTCGTACACGGCTGTGTCAATCTGTCCTTCTGTAGCGATGATCTGTCTCTTGAGAAGACCGCAATTGGCAGGTGATCGACCTTGGGGGCAGTTGGTGTGCATCACCGTCTACCGCAAGGGCGCGCTGGAGGTGGTGCGGCGGCTGGCGGCGTGAGACACGGATCGGCAGCCGCGCACACCGTGGCCGCCGATCCGTTCTTCCTCGCTCAGCTCGACTCCAGGCTCACGTACGCCCGCGAAAAATCCAGTTGCTCCAGAGCCTCCGGGTGCACCAGCACCTGCAGATAGCCCGCGTCGCTGAAGCACACGTTTACCTCGTCATCAGACTCGACCTGAAGGAGGTTGATCCAATCCACGGCGTCCTCCGCCGCCATGTGCTCTCGCGGATCGTAACCGATCCCCGAGAGGTGGCCCAGCAGCTTGCCCACGGCGCCTGCCGAGAGCGTGTTGCCCAGGTCGTGCAGCGCGTCCTCGTACTCGTACTCGCCCTCGTACTCCGGGCCAAGAGACTCGCAGAGTGCGTAAAAGTCGCGCGTGGCCCAGCGGGGGACGTCCGGCGCAACCTGGAATCCGAGCCGATGAGGCACCAGGTCATCGTACCCGTGGTCGGTGTACGGCTTGCCGGAGGGCGGGTCCGTCGGCAGCAGGGGCTCGCTTCCGGTGTAGACCATCACGCGTCCCATGTTCTCCCCATCTGCCCCGCCAAACAGGTAGAGCATCCCCCGCCGTGGAAACGGGGTTCCGGCGAAGACCGGCAGCTCGGAAAAGTTGATCTGCAGGAGAAAGGCAAGCCTTGTGCGCCCCGTGGAATCTTCAGGCCAGGGCAGTGACTCCGGCAGGTCGGGAACGCCGCCGATGCGGCTCTGTCCATACCGCTCACCCGCACCGCCGCGGTGGCCCGCGCCCGAACGTCCGGTGCGCTCATCCAGGAAGATGAGGATGGCGGGTCTCGCCGTCGCCAGAATGGCGTCCCGATGCTGCGACAGCCCGCGTTCGCCGATCAGCTCCTCCAACTCCTCCAGGTCCTCCATCGAGCCCCCCTCAGGTTGTGGCGAACTCCGAATGCCCGACGAGAGTAAACGGCAGCACCCTCCGTGACAACGATCGCGTCCCTCTCCGCCCTGATCGCGGCTGGCGCCCGCCGAGCGGCTACACCATCGGCGGGCGCGGGCGCAACTGGCAGGTGATCGACCCCGCAGGCAGCTGGTGTACCTGACCGTGTACCGGCGCGGTGCGGAAGAGGTGGTGCGGCGGCTGGCGGCGTGAGGCACAACGAGAGCAATCACGACAAACGAAACGGCGCGGCTCCTTGATGAGGGACCGCGCCGCGTCTGTGTCATCAGATCTGCGCGGCGGGGAATTTCTCGCTGTGGGGCCGACAAGGGCGTTGATCGGTGGATCGTGGGCGAAGCGCACCCGTGATCCCAAGCACCTCACCCTGACCCCACAGCATCGGGGCCGCATCAAGAGGAGGGCCGTATGGCATCGACGTACCGCAAGCGGAACGGCAGTGACACCTGGCACTTCTGCACCAACTGCACCCAGTGGCCGACATCCGACTACAAGGAGCAGTCGACGAAACCCTCGTCGGGCGACCTGTGCAATCAGTGCAAGGGCAAGCGCGACAACAACAACTGCAGCTGACGCGTTGGCATGACGAACCGGCGCCGCGGAGAGGGTTTCCGCGGCGCCGGTTGCATCAGGAGCGGGCCAACGGACGAACGGCCGTCGTCAGACCTGGTCCCCGCCCTCGTCGTCGATGAAGGCGCCGGCGGGCGCCGGGTGCGGCACGCCCCAGCCGAAGAAGACCTGCGTCTCCACGATGCGCCCGTCGCGAACGCGGTGCACCTCGGCGTTGCGAAAGCGGGTGCCGATCGTGGCCTCGTACACGACCCAGGCGAGCTCCCCGTCCTCGGTGCCGTGGATGATCTCCATGCTCGTCGTCGCCTCGCTGGCCGGCCAGCAGCGGGCAAAGTAGGTCGCCCGGTCCAGCGCGTTGTCGCGCGGCGACGTAAAGCTGTACTCGTCGCCGATCACCGCCTCGATCGCCGCGCGGTCCTTGTCCAGGTACGCCTGCATGGCGCGCGTCACCGTCTCCAGCGGGCCGGGCATCGCGGGATCTCCGGTCACGGGTCGATGCGCGTGGCCACGCGGTCGCACAGGGGCAGCCACGCGCCCTCCGGCTTCCACTCCCAGACGATGGTCTGCGTGCGGCCGTCGTCGGTGAAGGTGATGGTCGCGCGCTCCGTCTCGCCGGACAACGTCCACACGTTGCCCTCGCGCGTGACCGGGTAGTCGCGGTAGAAGTCGTGGTTCTCGAAGCTGCGCGCGAAGCAGGCGCCGGTCTTCGGGTCCACGCCCATGACGGACAGGGTGTCGAACACCTCACCGCCGGGCCGCGCACGCTCGTCCTGCACCAGGAAGAACTCGCCGGTGTGCCAGTAGCCCCGGTGCTCGCTGATCCATGGGACGCCGTTGGCGCGCGGATCGCCGCCCGACTGGTCGGTGCCGCCGTAGGACGTCCCCTCCGCCCTCCACTCGCCCAGGAAGACGGCCAGCGCGTCGTGCATCTCCGTGCGCCGCGGCGCCTCCTGCATGGTGTCGTCCGCCATCTGCCGTATTCCCGCCGGGTGATGGATGGATGCGGTGAAGCCGCTGCCGGGGGGCGATGCGGTCCGGCTCGCGCAACCCGCGCATGCAGCATCGGTGCCCCATCACCGGAGAACGACAGGGAACGGGATCGGTGCCGCGGAGAGGCCGCTCCCCTGAAACGATTGGCCTCACGCAGAGTCAACGGAGTTAGCAGAGGCCGGAATCTCGACTCTGCCAACTCCGCTGACGCTGCGTGAGGCCCATTCTTCTTCAGGATTGCGTATCGTCGGATGCGCCGCTCCCGGCCAGGCCCGGCACCCTCCGATTCCGTGCGCTATCCCTCCAGGTCCGCCCGGCGGACGGTGGTGATCAGCAGAAGTCCAGGCAGGTCTCGACCTGTTGGCACGTCGGGTAACAGCTGTTGCCGCCGCCGCAGGTGTAGTCGTACGCGCAGGTGTGCTCGTAGGTGCATTCGAGCGTCCCCTCGTTGCCGCGTACCGTTCCGCGCTCTCCCTGCGGCGCGGAAGGAGTGAAGCTCTCCACCTTCAGCATGTCGATCTCGAGTTTCAGCTTCTTTCTCATCGGAGTCTCCATTGGCAAGCTGGTGAGGTAGGCGCACACCGCCGATTACATCAGTATAATGCGCGAAAGGATTGCCAACCAGAGCGGGCGGAAGCGGTGCCGGCGTCCTTGCCGCAGGTGCGCCGAGCCCCGCGCCTTCCGCGGAGGAGCGCCCCCTGCCCACATCGACTGTGTAACCGCGGCGCCCGGGGCGGCAGCTGGTCGAACGCGTCCTGTCCATCGCTGAATGGCGTCGGCGGGCCGCCCTCCCTCGGCCAGGATGCGACCGGCCTCGGCCTGGATGAGTGCCGGGGCGGAGATGCGACCGCGGACAGCCAGCACCGCGCCATCCGCGAAGCCGGCAACCCATGTCAATCCAGCGTGCGAACTCCCAGCGTCGAAACGGCGATGCACACGGGTGCCCGCTGCCGCGTCCCTACTCCTCCAGGTCCGCCCAGCGGACGAGGTCCCGGAGCGGGGGGCGGCCGTCGTGGTGCCACCAGGGCGGCGGCCACGCCATCCGCCCCAGCCCGGTGAACCGGCTGGCGCCCACGCGGGCCAGCGCCGCCGCCAGCGACCGCGTCTCCCCCGCGCCCGCGGCGATCCCCACCGTCTGCAGCACCGGCGCGAACCGCTCCACCAGCGCGGGCACCTCCGCCAGCGAGGCCACCGGCTTCACGCGCACCACGCGGTTCAGGCACGACGCGGTGAAGTCCGGCCGCGGATCGTAGACCACCGTCCACGCCGTGCCCTCGCCGGAGGCGTGCAGGCGCAGGCCCCCGCCGCCCGCCTCCGCGAACTCCGCCTCCGCGCGCAGCTGGCGGATGGCGGACGACTCGCCGGGGGCCAGGGTGCCGCGCGGCAGCTCGCCCTCCACCGACGCCATCTCCTCCGCCAGCAGCGCGGCCCACGCCTCCGGCCCCACCGCGCCGCCCTCCTCCACGTAGAACAGGTGCGGAGACACGCACCCCTGCTGGTCGAAGGTGGACGCGTCCAGCGCCGCCCCCCGCGCCGCCTCCCGCGCCCCCGCCCCCGCCAGCGCGCCGCGGCCCACGACGCCGAAGGAGACCTTGGGCCCGTAGCCCAGGAAGCGCGCCGACGCGGGCGTGCGGGCGCGCAGCGAGGCGACGGCCTCCGCGCCGCCGTAGACCACCACCGCGTCCGCCGCCTCCAGCGCGGCGCGCTCCATCATCTCGTCCCCGCCGGCCCAGTACGTCACGGCCAGGCAGGCGCCCAGCTCCGTGTCCGCCTCCGCCACGCCGCGCGCGAAGAGCGCCGCCAGCAGCGGCTCCCCCACGGCCGCCTTGCCCAGCGTGGCCGCCTTCACCAGCAGCGAGCGGATGATGGAGGTGACCGCCACGCCGGGGACGTTGCCGCTGAAGACGTGCACCGCCATCCGCGGCCCGAACGCGGCCACCTGCCCGTGCGCGCGGGGCGCGGGGTGAAAGCCGTCCAGCACCCGCGGGTCGCCGAACTCCGCGCGCAGCAGCTCGCGCAGCCTCGGGGCGCGCCAGTCCGCGGCCATGCGGTCCAGCACCAGGCGGATC
>DASTNU010000842.1:0-2427 GCA_035720605.1 Longimicrobium sp.
GTGGGCAGGATCGCGGAGTCGATCGGGCCCCGAGGTTCGGAAAACAGGTCCTTCGCGCGGAGACGCAGAAGCGCCCGCCGCCCCTGTTCCGGGGCGGCGGGCGCTGTCGTTTCCGCCAGGGCGCGTCAGCGGGGCTCGTACACGTACTGCACGCGGCGCAGGGGCTCGCAGGTGGGGCACTGGACGCCGAAGGGGCCCTGCTTGACCAGCATGGTGTACGACAGCTCGAAGGTGTCTGGCGGAATGGGCGTGGTGGTCATGTAGCTCAGGATCACGCGATCGTCCTGGCGCAGGACCGTGGTACCGTGCGCCACGGAGCTGAACACCGGAGGCACGATGGGCCCGTTGGCGTCCAGGGTCTCCACCATCACCCGGAAGCTGCGCCGCCCCTGCGTCTCCGAGGTGAACGTCAGGCTGTCGTACATCAGCGTGTACACCTGGCGCGTGCCGCTGGCGAACAGGTGCTCGCCAATGACCAGCTGGTCGCTGTTGCCCTCGACGGCCACCAGCACGTAAACGTCGCTGAGCGGCTCCGGCGGCTCCGTGACGGACTCGCCGTCGCACGCCGCCAGCGCCAGCAGCGCGGCGGCCCCACACAGCAGGCGCGGGACGCGGAAGAAATCGGTGGGACGCACCAGTGCCTCCTGATGGTGAGGCGGGTTCCCGGCAGAACCAGAGACGCGCGCAGGACCCGTGCCCGGGGCCGCGTCAGGAATCCGAGGGCTCGCCGGAGGGCGGGATCGCTTTCCTCCGGCGGCTCAGGTTGAACGAACGGGCGGCGCGATTCTGACGCGTGCATCCGCCCATCCCCCGGAAGCTAATCTCCCGCGCCGCGCCGGTGAAGCCTCTCCGCGGCCGCGCGATCGGCGGTCACTCCCCGCTCCCCGCCTCCGGTTCCCCTGCGCCGGCACCCGCACCCGCCCCCACGCCGACCACCCCCTCCTCGCTCTCCGCGATCAGGTGGTCCACCACGGCCTTCAAGTCGCCGGTGCGCTCGTAGACGGCGATCTGGCGGTCGGCGCTGCTCCCCTCCTCCATCACCCGGAAGGCGTACTCCACCTCCGCGCGCGTCCCCAGGTCGTCCACCACGTCGTCCACGAACCACTCCAGCATCTCGCGGATCAGCCCGCGCGCGGGGCACTCCTGCTGCTTGCCGAAGTCGATCAGCTGCCCGTCCAGCCCGTAGCGCACGGCGCGCCACTTGTTCTCCTCGATCAGGTCCGACGGGTACACGCGAAAGGTCATGTTGTCGCGCCGCAGCTTCCACAGCTTCTTGATGATGGCCTGCAGGATGGCAGCGACGCACACCGCCTCTTCCACCCGCGTGCAGACGTCCAGGAAGCGGTACTCCAGCGTGGGAAAGGCGTGGTGCGGGCGCAGGTCCCAGTAGATCTTGCTGCCGTTGGGAATGCAGCGCGTGGTGACCAGCGTCTCCTGCAGCTCCTCGAAGTCGCCCCAGCCGCGCATGATGCGCGGCACGCCCGTGCGCGGGAAGTTGCGAAAGATGACGCTGCGGTAGCTCTTGAGCCCCGTGTTGCGCCCCATCCAGAAGGGCGAGCTGCTGCTGAGGCAGAGGATGTGGGGGATGAAGTAGCGCGACACGTTCATCGCGTCGATGAGGAACTCGTGGTCCTCGATCCCCACGTGCACGTGCGTGCCGAAGATGAGCAGCTGCTGCGCCAGGTCCTGCATGTCCTGCCGCACGCCGATGTAGCGCTCCAGCGGCGTGATCTCCTGCGTCATCCAGCTGCTGAAGGGGTGCGTCCCCGCCGCGACCACCTTGAGGTTCTTGCGCGCCGCCAGCCCCATCACCATCCCGCGCAGCCGCACCAGCTCCGCGCGCACCTCCTGCGGCGTGTGGCACACGCTGGTGCCCACCTCCACGATGGACTGGTGCAGCTCCGGCTTGATCTCGCCCATGATCATGTGGTCGTCGTGCAGCAGCTCGGTGATGTAGCTGCGCAGCTCCCGCGTCTCCGGGTCGATGATCTGGTACTCTTCTTCGATGCCGAGGGTGAGCGACGGCTCCTTCATGCGGGGTCCCGGTGGATGTGCGGTGTGGAGGGCTGGTCCCGTGGAGAAGATGGCCGCCGGCCGGCCGTTTTCCTACGAATTTTTCTGCACGGACCGGGCCGTGGAAGGTGCGTTCTCCCTTCGCCGCGCCGGGAAGGGTCGTGAACGGAAGCCTTGTCACCTGCGCAGCGGCCGCAGCAGCTTTGGGGATGGACGCCGGCTGCCCGCCCCCACACGCCGGAGGACGAGATGTCCCGCCCATTGCGTCGTTTGCGCGTACCCGCCGCCGCGCTGCTCGCCGCCGCCCTGGCGCAGGGCGGCACGTCCGCGCAGGACGGCGGGTGGCCCACGAAAGGCCACGACCCCCGGCGCACGGGCCAGAGTACGGTGGCGGGGCCCGGCTCGGTGGACGCC
>DASTNU010000843.1:0-3608 GCA_035720605.1 Longimicrobium sp.
CACTGGTTCCGCGAGACGGAAGAGCAGCGCTACATCGATGCCTTCGTGGAGGAGCAGGCGGCGCGCGGGGCGCTGGCGGCGGACGCGGAGGGGCGGCGGGTGGTGGAGCTGGAGGGCGGGCCCGTGCCGCTGCTGCGCTCCGACGGCAGCACGCTGTACATGAGCCACATGGTCGCCGCCATCCTGCAGCGCGCGGAGTTCCTGGGCCCCCGGGCCGACGTGCTGATGTCGCTCACCGGGCAGGAGCAGATCCCCGCGTTCGCGCAGCTGGGCGAGATCCTGCGCCGCTTCGGCTACGCGGACCGCGTGGAGGTGCGCCACGCATGGCACGGGCTGGTGACGGAGGGGGGGGAGAAGATGGCGTCCCGCGACGGCGCGGCGCCCACCCTGGACGGCGTCTACGCGGCGCTGTGCGACGAGGTCGCCGCGCGCGTCCCCGCGGCACTGGCGCCGGCGTTCGCCCGGGGGGCGCTGCGGCTGTACCTGCTGGGCCGCCCCGCGCGCAGGCCGCTGGACTTTTCCCTCGTCCGCTGCGCCGCCGAAGGCGGGGCGATGGTCGCCGACGTGGCGCGCACCCTCCGCGCGACGGCGGAGGGGGAGGGGCGGGAGGAGGCGGAGGACGGGCCGCCGCCGCGCGCGCTCCCGCAGGCGCTGGGGGAGTGGCGGATGCGGCTGGCCGCGTACCCCGCCGTGGTGGACCGCGCCACGCGCGAGCTGGACCCGGCGCTCCTGGTGCGCTGGCTGGCGGACGTCTGTGGCGGCTTCTGCGCCCTGCACCGCGCCCTGCGCGGAGCGGACGGCGCGGTGCCGGCGGAGCTGGGCCGGCTTCACCTTCCGCTGCGCCGTACGGTGGACCACGCGCTGGGGCTGCTGGACGCCCGCGAGGTCGAGTACGAGATGCTCCCCGTGGAGCGCGGCGCGGCCCCGGCCCGCCGCGCGCGCGCCGCCGCGCCGGCGGGGGCGGCCGCGTGACGGCGCCCACCGCCGTGATCACCGGCGCCAGCCGCGGGCTGGGACACGCGCTGGCGCGCACCTACGCCGCCCGCGGGTGGCGGGTGATCCCCGTCTGCCGGCGCGGCGAGGACGCGGCGCGGCTGGCGGCGGAGTTCCCCTGCGCCCCCGTGGTGTGCGACCTGGCCGGCCCCGCCGCGGACGGGCTGGGGGACGCCGTCGGCGCCCGCGCCGCGCGGGTGGAGCTGCTGGTGCACGCGGCGGGAATCCCCGGGAGCGCCGCCCTGGCCGAGGCGCTGGACGCGGACGAGCTCGCGGCGCTGCTGGACGTGCACTGCGTGGCCGCCGCCCGCTGCGCGCGGGCGCTCCTTCCGCTGCTGCGCGCGGCGCGGCCGGGAAGGATGGTAAACGTCACCTCGCGCGTGGGGTCCATGGCGCGCAACGCCCGCGGCGACTTCGATGGCGAGGGGATCTCGTACGCCTACCGCGTGGCCAAGGCCGCGCAGAACATGCTCACCCTGGCGCTGAGCCGCGAGCTGCCGCCGGACCAGGTGCTGGTGCTCTCCGTGCACCCGGGCGAGTTCCGCAGCGGGCTGAACCCCGACGGCCCCGAAGACGCCGACGACGCCGCCGCCCGGCTGGCCGCGTGGATCGACGCCGCCGGCCCCGCCCACCACGGCCGCTGCCACGACCCCCGCACCGGCGAGATCCCCTGGTAGTCGTAGACCCTTCCTTCCCCGCGTGAGAGAGATGGCGATGTCGTTCAAGGCCCTGCTGGACCTGCACCGCAACGTGGAGCAGCTGGTGCGCGGCGCCAACCGCAAGGTGTTCCTGTCCGGGTGGGACGTGAGCAACCCCTTCACCTGCAGCTTCCTGGGCCCCCTGTACGACGCGGAGGCCGACTCCACCGCGTACCAGTCGTACACCTCCGACGAGGTGCTGCTGGACCGCCTGCGCCGGATGCACCGCCGCTTCGACGGGCAGGACCCGGGGCCCCGGCGCATCCTTCCCGGCGACGGCTCCACGGGATTGATCGCCAGCGTGTTCACCTGGCTCTTTCGCCAGGGGCACCGGCGCGTGCACTACGTGCCGACCATGCACGACACCTTCTACTACTTCTTCGAGCTGTACGGGCTGGAGGTGCACCGCGCCTCGCCGCGCCACCCGTTCGAGGCCGGGTTCTCGCTGGACCTGCCCGACGAGCGCACCGTCCTCTTCGTCTCGGACCCCAGCTGGTACGTGGGGCGGGCGCTGTCGCCGGAGGTGGTCGAGCGCATCAAGGCGTGGCAGGCGCGCACGGGATCGCTCGTCTTCGTCGACGGCACCTGGCAGTACCTGCAGTGGGGGGACACGCGGCACGAGCGCAGCTCGGAGCTGGACCCGGACCTCACCATCCGCCTGGTGGGGCCCACCAAGTTCCTGGGGCTCAACGGCCACCGCTTTTCGTACCTCATCCTTCCCGAGCGGCTGTTCGGCGAGATCGCCGACGTGCACGAGAACCTGCACGGCTCCACCTCGGTGCAGAACCTGGCCTTCGCGCGCCGCGCCATCGAGGTGATGACCACCCCCGGGCACAACCGCGCCCTCACCGACCACGTGCGCGGCATCTACGGCGCGCTGGTGGAGGGCGGGGCGGTGGAGACCGAGGTCACCCCCGACTGCGGGCTGTACTGCTTCGGCAGGGTGCGCGGCGACGCGGAGCGTTTCCTGGTGATGGGGGGCGAGTACTACGAGCTGGACGGGTACCCCGGCTACGTGCGCATCAACCTGCTGTCCCAGGACGGGGTCGCGGCGCTGGCCGGGGTCGCGCCGGCGCTGGCCGGTGCCTGAGCCGCTGGCCGCCGCGTCGCTGGGGGAGCTGGCCGCCGCGCTGGCCGCTTCCGCGCCCCGCCCGCGCCGGCTGTACCCGCCGCTGCGCGCGCGGGAGAAAGGGTTCCTCCCCGTCTCCGGCCCGCACTCGCTGTACTGGGAAGAGAGCGGAAGCCCGCGCGGCCGGCCGGTGCTGTACCTGCACGGCGGGCCCGGGGGCGTCACGCACTCGGCACACCGGCGCTTCTTCGACCCCGCGGCGTACCGCATCGTCCTCTTCGACCAGCGCGGGTGCGGGCGCAGCAGGCCGCGGGGGTGCATCGAGCACAACACCACCTGGCACTCGGTGGCCGACATCGAGGCGCTGCGCGCGCACCTGGGGGTGGAGCGATGGATGCTCTTCGGCGGGTCGTGGGGGAGCGCGCTGGCGCTGGCGTACGCGCAGCGGCACCCCGACCGGGTGAGCGCGCTGGTGCTGTACGGCATCTTCCTGCTCCGCCCGTCCGAGCTCCGCTGGTTCTACCAGGACGGCGCGGGCCACGTCTTTCCCGAGGCGTGGGAGCGGTTCGTGGCGCCGATCCCCCCGGCGGAGCGGGACGGGCTGGTGGCCGCCTTTCACCGCCGCCTCACCGGCGCGGACGCGGCCGAGGCGGCGCGCGCGGCGCGGGCGTGGAGCGGGTGGGAGGGCAGCACCACCCGGCTGGTCCCCGACCCCGCGTGGACCACGCGCTTCGAGGACGACGAGTTCGCGATTCCCTACGCACGGGTGGAGTGCCACTACGTCGCGAACGGGGGGTTCTTCCAGCCCGGGCAGCTGCTGGACGGCGTGGAGCGCATCCGCCACCTCC
>DASTNU010000844.1:0-2513 GCA_035720605.1 Longimicrobium sp.
TGGGTCTGCTGCTGTTGCGGGGACGGCTGCTGCGCCGGCTGCGCCTGCTGTGGCGGCTGCGGCGCGCGCCGCAAGTGCTGGTCTGCCATCCCGTGCGCTACGACGCGTCGCGCGACCCCGCGAAAGACACCGTTGCCGGACGTGTGGTCCCCGTGATGGTGCGTGTTGAGCAGCACGTCGACGCCGCGGTCGTCCGACCGCTCCTGCAGCCCCGCGAGCAGGGCCCGCGCCTCCGCGGGGAACTGCGTGTCCACCACGGCGACGCCGCCCGCGTTCACCAGCCAGCCCACGGTACCACCGCGCATGGTGAACGTGCCGACGTTGCGGCGGATCGGCGTGAACGCCGCCTGCGCCGGCTGCGATGCGAGCACGCGGAGCGGCCGCCCGAAGATGGCGCCGGCCGTCATGGCGGCGGAGGCAGCGAGGAAGTCGCGGCGGCTGGGAGCCATTCGGCCACTCCTGGTTTTCGCTGGGTTTTGCCGAGGTCGCGGGGCGCGAGCGGGTGCACGGCCGCACCGCGCGTCGTGCTGCTGACAATACGCCATCATCCGCGGCTCGAACAGCGCTGCCACCGCGCTGGTGAGCACCGAGCCTCTCCCCCAGTTCGAGGCAGCGACTTTCTTAGGAGGGGTCCGGCGCGTCCACCGCACGCCCCTGCGCGCAAACCCCTCCCCCGAAAACCGGGCGAGGGGTCGGCGTCGAGCGGCGAGAACGGACGGGTGGAAACGGCCTCCCGCGGCGGCCGCATCCCTCCCTCCATCGCGCTACACCGCCTCGCCGATCTCGAAGCGCTGCAGCCGGCGGATGGCGTGGATCGTCGCCAGGACGGCGACCACGGCGGCCATGGCGAGCGCGGTGCTCTGGTCCAGCCGCGCGTTCAGCACGCCCTCCTGCACCCCCGCCCACGACTCGGCGAAGGTCTGGGTGTACTGCCGCACGCTCAGCGCGCGCATGCCGCCAAAGTTGCTGAGCGAGCCCTCCCACACCACCACGTACGCCAGCCCAGCCACCAGCGCCCGCCGCGTGCTCAGGCTCAGGGCCACGAACAGCGCGCAGTAGAGAAAGCTCCCCGCGACCACCGCGGCCGCCGTTCCCAGCGCCACCTGCTGCGCGACCGGCACGCTGCGCAGCGCGATCACGCCCGAGAGATACGTGGACGGCGCCACCACCACCGCGGTGGCGATCCCCGCCACGATCACCCGGGTGAGGACGATGCGCCAGCGCGGCACCGGCTTGCCCAGCACGTAGGTGATGGTGCCGTCGTCCACCTCTGCCCCGAAGACGCTGGTGCCCACGACCAGCGCCACGATGGGGAGCAGCACCGCCGCGATCAGCCCCTGGAACAGGTCGGCGTAGTCCTCCAGCACGTCGTCGGCGCCGCTGGCCTCGCCGCTGAAGAGGAACGCCAGCAGCACCGGCAGCAGCGCGAACAGCAGCACCCAGAGCGAGCGCCGGCTCCCCGCGAGCTGGCGAAACGCCAGCCGGGCCAGCGTCAGTTCCACGGAGTGTCTCATCGCTTCACCAGGTAAGAGAACACGCTTTCCAGCGATTCGTCCGTGGGGCGCACCTCGTACAGCGTGATGCCGGCGTCGCGCGCGGCGACGGGCAGGTGCTGCGCGAAGCCGCCGCGCTCGTTGGTGTGCAGGGTGATCCCGCCCGCGCCCAGCTCCACCCCCTTCACCGACGGGTCCGCCATCAGCACCGAGGCCAGGCGCCGGTCGTCGCTGGAGCGCAGCGTAAAGGTGTGCGGCCGGTCCGTCATCAGCCGGCGGATCTCGCGGAAGTGGCCGCTGGCCGCCAGCCGCCCCGCCACCACCACCAGGACGTTGTTGGCCAGGTGGTGCAGCTCCTCCAGGATGTGCGAGGAGATCAGGATCGTCCGGCCCTGGTCCGCCAGCCCGCGCAGCAGCACCATCATGTGCATCCGCTGGCCGGGGTCCATCCCGTTGAACGGCTCGTCCAGCAGCAGGATGCGCGGGTCGTGCACCAGCGCGCCGGCGATCTTGGCGCGCTGCCGCATCCCCTTGCTGTACCCGCCGATGCGGCGGTGCATGGCCTCGCGCAGGTCCACGATGTCGATGGCCCGCTCCGCCGCCGCCTCGGGGTCCGGCAGCCCGTGCAGCCGCGCGTTGGTCAGCGCGAACTGGTAACCGGTGAGGAACGGGTAGACCGCCTCGCGCTCGGGAACCAGCCCCAGCGAGCGGTACATCTCCGGGTTCTTCCACGCCGGGCGCCCGTCCACCAGCACCTCGCCGGCGCTGGGCTCCAGGAACCCCGCCAGCATGTGCAGCAGCGTGCTCTTTCCCGCCCCGTTGGGCCCCAGCAGACCGGTGATCCCCGCGCCCAGGGTAAAGGAGACGTCGTTCACCGCCACCACGTTGCCATACCAGCGCGAGGCGTTGCGCAGCTCCACGGCGGGAGGGCCCGGCGAGTGCTCCGCCGGCGGGGCGGCGGACGCCTGGGAGCTCAGGGTCTGCGTGCTCATGCGCCGAGCCTCCGGGAGCGGTTGATCA
>DASTNU010000845.1:0-5769 GCA_035720605.1 Longimicrobium sp.
GCCATGAGTGGGGGGTCCGGGGCCGGTACCCGGAAGTCTCCCGCGGTCGAGAAAGTGCTCGCTCCGGTGAAACGGTGGCTCCAGGACTTCTTCTAAGTCAGGCCGAGGGAACACGCCATGATCTTTGAGCTGGAAGAGAGCGGAATCCCGCAGACCGCGCGGATGAAGGTGGTCGGCGTCGGCGGGGGCGGCGGCAACGCCGTCAACCGGATGATCGAGGAAGACCTGGAAGGGGTCGACTTCATCTCGGTGAACACCGATGCCCAGGTGCTCAAGCTGTCCAAGGCCGACGTCCGCATCCAGATCGGGCAGAGGCTGACGCGCGGCCTGGGCGCCGGCGCGCGGCCGGAGATCGGCGCGCAGGCGCTGGAGGAGAACCGCGACGAGGTGCGCCGCGCGCTGGAGGGCGCCGACCTGGTGTTCATCACCGCCGGCATGGGCGGCGGCACCGGCACCGGCGCCGCGCCCCTCATCGCCGAGATGGCGCGCGAGATGGGGGCGCTCACCATCGCCATCGTCACCAAGCCCTTCATGTTCGAAGGGAAGAAGCGGATGAAGCAGGCCGACCAGGGCCTCGCCGAGCTCAAGCGCGCCGCCGACACCATGATCGTGGTCCCCAACGAGCGGCTGCTGGCCGTCGTGGGCAAGGGAACCAGCTTCAAGGACGCGCTCAAGAAGGCGGACGAGGTGCTGCTGCACGCCACGCAGGGCATCTCCGACCTCATCCGCGTCACCGGCGAGGTGAACGTGGACTTCGCCGACGTGCGCACCGTCATGTCGAACCGCGGCGCCGCGCTCATGGGCACCGGCTGCGGCCGCGGCGAGAACCGGGCGATGGAGGCGGCGCAGGAGGCCATCAGCTCGCCGCTGCTGGACAACATCTCCATCAGCGGCGCGGCGGGGGTGCTCATCAACATCACCGGCGGGATGGACCTGGCGATCGACGAGGTCACCACCATCTCCTCCATCATCCAGGAGACCGCCGGCGACGACGCCGAGATCATCTTCGGCGCGGTGCACGACCCGTCGATGAAGGAGGAGGTGCGCGTCACGGTGATCGCCACCGGCTTCGACCGCGAGAGCATCCACGCGGAGCGGGTGGACCACCGGATGGACAACGTGATCCGCGCGGACTTCCGCACCGGCACGCACGGCCGCGCGGGCAGCGGCGCGGAGATCTCGGGGACGCGCACGGCCTACCCGCCGCGCCCGGCCTTCGACACCCGGCCGGAGCCGCGCCCGGAGCCCGCGCGGCCGGCGCTGTCGCGCGACGCGCGCGACGAGCCGCGGCCGGAGACGCGGCAGGAGCCGCAGACGGGGGGAACGCCGGTGCACAAGTTCCCGGTGCGGCCGGAGCCCAAGGTCCCCAGCGACCTGGAGATCCCCACCTTCATCCGCCGGCAGATGGACTGACGCACCCCGGCCCTCCCCGCCTCTCCGCGAGACGGGGAGGGCCTTCGTTGTGCCCCGCGCGCGAGCCGCATCCGCGCCGGGTGGAAGTTCTGAATCTCGAAGAGGAGGCCGGATGGCCAGACCGTATCGCATCCTTGCCGCGGGCGCGCTCTTCGCCGTGGGCGCCGCCGTCGGCCTGGGCCGCGTGGCCGAGCGCCGCGAGGCCCGCCAGGCGCCCGCCCCGCCCCCGCTGCTGGCCGCCCTGCGCGCCGGCCCGGTGGATATCGCCTACGCCGACACCCTTCGCCCGGGCGAGACGCTCTCCGGGCTGCTCACCCGCGCAAAGCTGGACGACGAGGCGGCGCGGGCGCTGCTGGCGGAGCTGAGCGCGATCACCGATCCGCGCAGCATCCGCCCGGGGCTGGTCGTCAGCTACCGCACGGCGGTGCGCGACGGGCGGGTGCGGGGGATGAGCACGCGGCTGGACGCGGACCGCTCCCTGGCCTTTCGCCGCGACGGCGGGACGTGGGCGGCGCGGGTGGAGGAGGTGCCGGTGCACGCGGACACGGCGGTGCTGGCCGGGACGGTGCGCCAGTCGCTCTACCAGGCGCTGATGGACGGCGAGGGCGGCGTCCCCCGCGCGGAGCGGCAGGCGGTCGCGGACATCCTGGCGGACAGGATCTTCGCCTGGAAGATCGACTTCTCCCGCGACCTGCGCGCCGGCGACTCGTTCCGCATCCTCTACGAGCGGATGGTGCGACCGGACGGCACCGCGCGGACGTCGAAGGTGCTCGCCGTGGAGTTCCAGATCGGCGAGACGCGGCACGACGCCTACCTCTTCGCCGTGGACGGCGCGGAGGACTACTACGACGGCGAGGGCGAGTCGCTGCGCCGCGCCTTCCTGCGCGCCCCGCTGGAGTTCCGCCGCA
Organism: Longimicrobium sp.; assembly: GCA_035720605.1. GTDB lineage: Bacteria > Gemmatimonadota > Gemmatimonadetes > Longimicrobiales > Longimicrobiaceae > Longimicrobium. The sequence continues at coordinate 2,322 of DASTNU010000845.1, forward strand.
TCAGCTCGGCGTACTCGACGGGCCGGTTCCACCCGATCCTGCGCCGCGTGCGCGCCCACCACGGCATCGACTACGCGGCCTCGTCCGGCACCCCGATCCGCGCCGTGGGCGACGGCGTGGTGCAAAAGGCGGGGTGGGGCGGCGGATACGGGAACGTGGTGGAGATCCGCCACCAGCGCGGCTACGCCAGCCGCTACGCGCACATGCGCGGCTTCGCGGCGGGGATCCGTCCCGGCGTGCGCGTGCGGCAGGGGCAGCTGATCGGCTACGTGGGGACCACGGGCCTCTCGACCGGTCCGCACCTGCACTACGAGTTCCACATGTCGGGGCGCCCGGTGAACCCGGCCTCCATCCGCTACCTCACCGGCGACCCCGTCCCCGGCGGCGCGCGCGGCCGCTTCCGCGCGCAGCGGGACGCGCGCATCGCGGTGCTGGACCGCGCCGGGCCGCTGCTGGCCTCGCGTCCGCGCCGTGACACCGTGCGGCTCGCGGAGCGTGGCTGAGGAAGGCGAGAGCGGCCGCTTCGCCCTGTATCCCGCCATCGACCTGCGCCGCGGGCGCTGCGTGCGGCTGGAGAAGGGACGGGCGGACCGCGAGACCGTCTACGGCGGCGATCCCCACGGGGTCGCCGCCGGTTTCGTCGCCGCGGGGGCGAAGTGGATCCACGTGGTCGATCTCGACGCCGCGTTCGGCGACGGGAGCAACCGCGCGCTCATCCGCGACCTCGCCGCTTCCGTCGACGCACGCGTGCAGACGGGCGGCGGGCTGCGGACGGAGGCGGACCTCGCGGAGGTGCTGGATGCCGGCGTGGCGCGCGCGGTGATCGGCACGGCGGCGATCGAGAACCCCGACCTCGTCCGGCGCGCGGTGGAGCGCTGGGGCGCGGAGCGGATCGCCGTGGGGCTGGACGCGCGCGGGCGGCGGCCCGCGTCGCGGGGGTGGACGGAGGAGAGCGGGACGGACCTCTTCGACCTGGCGCGCTCCCTCGCCGCCCTGGGGGTGCGGACGATCATCCACACCGACATCGAGCGAGACGGGATGATGATGGGCCCCAACCTGGAGCTTTCCGCCGAGCTGGCCGCGCACTCTGGCGCCGAGGTGATCGTCTCCGGCGGGATGCGGGGGATGGGCGACGTCCACGCGGTCGCCGCGGCGGCGCGCGAGGGGCGCGGCATCGCGGGCGCCATCATCGGCAAGGCGATCTACGAGGGCGCGCTGGAGCTGGACGCCGCGCTGCGGGCGGTGGGCTGATGGCGAAGCTCATCATCCAGCACGTCCGGTCCTCGGCGAGCGCGCAAACGCTGGCCAACACCGTCCAGCAGTACACCGGCCTGCCGCTTCCCGACGCGCAGCGCCTGGTGGACCGCGCCCGCGCCGGCGAGCGCGTGGAGCTGGAGATGGACGACGAGTACGCCGCCTACGACTTCGCCAGCATGCTCGCCGACCTCGGTGCCGTCGCCGAAGTAGACGAGATGCAGTAGCCTGTCCACGGCTGGATCGAGATGAGGCGCATCCCATCCGGTGGTGCGCCTCTGTGTTTTTCCTGCGGGCCTTCCCCAATCCGCCACCTGCCGTGCGGGTCGCTCCAAATACGCCCGACTTGGTCGCGCTTGCTCACGGCTGGCGAGTCCGGAGCGCACACATTCTTCCACCTGCGCAACAGCCCATATCTCCCACTCTATGAACTACTTGCGCAACCCACGTCCTGCGTGTAATCGTACGAAGTGAACTACGCATTCGCGCTCACACACACGCCTGCCGACCCTTTGTCCATCATCTCCGCGTTCACCGACGAAGCGGCTGATTCCACACTGCGCGAGATCGAGCGCGTGGTCGCCAGCGGCGAATCCACGCAGGTGGAATTCAAACTTTCTACCGGCCAGCGCAGCGACGCCGCCCGCGCCGCCTGCGGCATGCTCAACGGCAACGGCGGCTTCGTCCTGTTCGGCGTCACCGACGATGGCCGTGTCGTCGGGCAGCAGGTCAGCACGGGCACGCTCGAAGACGTCGTCCGCGAGCTGCAGCGCATCAGCCCGCAGCCGCTGCTTGCACCGGAGACGGTGCCTGTGGACGGCGGACGCGCCGTCATCCTCATCCGCGTCCCGCGCGGCGAGGGTCCGTACACGTACGACGGCCGTCCGTACATGCGCGTTGGCCCCACCACGGTCCAGATGCCGCCGGAGCATTATCAGCGGCTGCTGGTCGAGCGCATGCAATCCAGTCAGCGCTGGGAAACGCAGGTTGCCTGCGGCGTCACGTTCGAAGACCTGGACCCCGAAGAGGTCATGCGCACCGCAGACGAAGCCGTGCGCCGCAACCGGCTCACCGATCCGCTCACACGCCGCCTTGAGGACCTGCTGCTCGGCTTCGGCCTGCTTCGAGACGGCGAGCTGCTTAATGGTGCCCTCGTGCTCTTCGGCCGGCGAGACCGACTGCTGCCCATGTTTCCGCAGTGTGCGCTGCGGATGGCGCGCTTTCGCGGGCGCGAGATGGGAGACTTCCTGGACACGCGCCAGGAGACGGGCAACGCCTTTCACCTCTTCGCCAAGGCGCAGGAGTTTCTCCGCGACCATCTGCCCGTCGCCGGTCGCATCGTTCCGGGACTCTTCGAGCGCGTCGATGATCCTCTCTACCCGCCGGTGGCCCTGCGCGAGGCGCTGGCGAACGCCTTCTGCCACCGCGACTACGCCGTGCATGGGGGTTCCGTGGGCCTCGCCCTGTTCGATGACCGGCTGGAGATCTCCAGTACGGGTCCCCTGCGCTTTGGGCTCCGCCCCTCAGACCTGCTGGCGCCGCACCCGTCGCTTCCGTGGAATCCCACGATTGCGTCCGTCTTGTACCTGCGTGGCATCATCGAGAAGTGGGGCCGCGGTACCATCAAGATCGACGAGCTGACCCAACGTGCCGGTCTGGCTCGACCCGAGTTCCATGAGCGGGCCGGAGAGGTCGTCGTCCGCTTCTTCGCGCGCGGATATGTTCCGCCGACCCGCGTGTCGCACGAGTTGACGGAGCTTCAACGTGAGTTGCTGGCGCTCATCTCGGAGTTGGGCCCCACCTCATCGAATGCACTGCAGGCAAAGCTTTCTACATCGGTCTCGTACCCCCATCTACTTCGCCAGCTTGCTCACCTTCAATTGGTCGGACTGGTTGAGAAGACCGGTGCCGCTCGAGCAACGAGGTGGAGGTTGGTTGGCCAAAAAGCACCAGTGCCGGTTGTCGAATTCAGGCCATCCACGACTGGATCGACGAGTTCGTCACCTGCTGCTGCCGATGAACTAAACGACTCGCGGGACGGGAAGGAGGAGAGGATAGGAGAGGATCGGAGAGGATAGGAGAGGATAGGAGAGGATACGAGAGGATACGAGAGGATAGGAGAGGATACGAGAGGATAGGAGAGGATACGAGAGGATACGAGAGGATACGAGAGAAATGGACATTCTCATCAACT
>DASTNU010000846.1:0-8860 GCA_035720605.1 Longimicrobium sp.
GCGCGACGGCGCGCGCCAGCCGCGGGCGCATCGCCATGCTGGCAGCGGACGGCGTCCGCGCCCTATCTTGCTTCACGTCAGGCTTTGTCTCGTCAGGCACGCTGGGTCCTCCGGGCGCCTCCACTCCAGTCCCATCTCTTCTTCCCAATCATCCCGGGATGAGGTCTCCCATGATCGTCCGCCCCGCCCGTCTTGCCGTACTCGCGCTCGTCTGCGCCTGCGCGGGCTCGTCCGCCAGGGAGCGGCCGGCCACGCAGGAAGCAGGTGAAGAAAGCTCCGTCCAGCGCGACACCGTGGTCCGCAAGGCAGAGGTGGAGCCGCTCGGGACGCTGTATGACAGCGTCACCGTCGACGTGGACGGCGACGGCACTGCCGAGCGCGTCGAGCTGGGCAGCAACATGTCCCGCGACGAGAGGTACCGGGACGTCCACCATCGATGGTCCGTGATCGTGCGCGACGGGCCCGACAGCTACCCGCTGCTGCACGAGTACATGGACGCCGTCGCGGCATTCTGGGTGATCCCGGCCGATTCCACTCGCCCGGCGGAGATCCTGGTGCAGACCAGCGCACTCTACGGGCCCACCGAGGGCACGCGGCTGGAGAAGTTCGTCTTCGACCGCTCGCGCGGCGGATACGCACGGACCGGCCTGGTCGAGGGATGGGGCAGCGGCCACGCATTCTATCGCGGCCCGCAGGAGTTCGAGGACGTGCCGCCCACCGGACCGAACCGGCACGATCCCCTCCAGCACAGCCACTGACTCCTTCGTACGCCTCGCCCGTTGCGGCTGGCGCGCCGGCGAACCCGGCTGGACGGATCCCGGCATCGCAGATGCAGCGCCGGCTCCTGCTCGTCCAGCGCACGCGCATTCAGCCGGCACGCCGATGATCCGCCCGATCCGCATCCCTCTCGTCGCCGCCGCCCTGGCGATCCTCGCCGGGTGCGGCGGTGCTTCCCGGGCCGAACCCGCGCGGGCCGACACCGCGGCCAGCGAGCCCGCACCTGCCGCCGCGTGGGACACCCTCGTCCGCCCCGCCGCGCCTCGGTACGCCTATACGCTGCTCGACAGCGCCACCGCGGAGGTGGATGGCGACGGCGCGGCCGAGCGCATCGACCTCGCGGCGACGGTGGAGATGGGCGACGACGGCCGGCCGCTGTGGGAAGACGGCCACCACTGGATGGTCGCCGTCCGCGACGGCGCGGACACCTATCCGCTGGCGCAGCACTTCGTGCCGTGGGGCGGCGCGGCGTTCTGGGTCGTGGCGGAGGGCTCCGCCGGCCCCGCCGCCATCCTGGTGCAGACCAGCACCCGCATCGGCGAGGACGGCGGCACGCGCCTGGAGAAGTTCGTCTTCGACCGCGGACGCGGGGGCTACGTCCGCACCGGCCTGGTGGAGGCGTTCGGCGCCGCGCAGTACCGCGGCCCTCCGGAGTCGGCCGTCCTGCTCCCGCCGACCACTCGCGGACCCTGACCCGCCCACCTGTTCTCCCGGAACCCGTGCCGTCTACACCCCCTCCCGCGCCGTTTGCGGGAGGGGGTGGCGCGCCCTCGGGCGCCGCCGGGGGCGGGCCCTACACCGGCATCGCGATCCGGCCGAGCAGTTCCTCCAGCACCGACACCGCCTCGTCGTACGCCTCGCCGGTGGCGGCGCTGGCGCCGGTGGGGAGCAGGCGGTGGCCCAGCACCGGCACCGCCAGCCGCCGCACGTCGTCCGGCACCAGGAACTCGCGGCCGTCCACCAGCGCGTACCCCCGCGCGCCCCGCAGCAGCGCGATGGCGCCGCGGGTGCTGGCGCCGGCGCGAAAGCGCGGCTCCGCGCGCGTCGCCTGCACGACGGCCATCAGGTAGTCCACGATGGACCCGTCCGCGTGCACCATGTCCACGCGGTCCTGCAGCGCCAGCACCGACACGGCGTCCAGCACCGGGCGGATGCGGTCCACCCCGTCCATCCCCCCGGCGGACTGCAGCACCACGCTGCGCTCCTCGTCCGCGTCGGGGTAGCCGATGGAAAGGCGCATCATGAAGCGGTCGAGCTGGCTTTCCGGGAGCGGATAGGTGCCGTGCTGCTCCAGCGGGTTCTGCGTGGCCATCACCAGGAACGGGCGCGGCAGCTCGAAGCTCCGCTCGTCGATGGTCACGCGCCCCTCCTGCATGGCCTCCAGCAGCCCGCTCTGCGTGCGCGGCGGCGCGCGGTTGATCTCGTCCGCCAGCACCACGTTGGTGAAGATGGGGCCCGGCCGCGTCTCGAACTCGTGTGCGCGCGGGTTGTAGATGGAGACGCCCAGGACGTCGGACGGCAGCAGGTCGCTGGTGAACTGGATGCGGCGGAACTCCAGCCCCAGCGCGGCCGTCAGCGAGCGCGCCAGCGTGGTCTTTCCGGTTCCGGGGATGTCCTCGAAGAGCAGGTGGCCGCGCGCCAGCAGCGCCGCCAGCGACAGGCGAACCGTCTCGCGCTTGCCGCGGAACACGGTCTCCACCTGGCCGATGAGCTGGTCCAGCAGCGAAAGGTCGATCTCGGGCGTGGTAGCGGGAACCGCGTTGAGCATGCGCGCGTCCGGGCGGGTCGGGATGGGGCTGGATTGGGTTGAAGTGCCCCTGTACACCGACCTCGCGGGAACGGTCGTTTGCGGGAATCGCGAGGGGTGGAAAGGGGTGGGCCTCACCCGGCCGGGCCCTCACCCGCGGCCCGAGAGCCGCACCCTCTCCCACAAACTGCGCGGGAGAGGGTGTACACCCCCGGGCTTTCACCGCGATGGAGGGTGTGGTGCAGTCCGCCGGGCACCCCCCTCCCCGGCCGTCACCCGCGCGGAGGAGGACCCGGAGAGAGGCGTGATCAGCCCGGTGGCCGCTGCGTCCGCGCGACCCAGTTCGGAGCGGAGTCGGTCTGCTGGCGGAGGATGAGGTTGAGCTGGGCCGCGTGGTGCTGCACGTGGCGCATGTTGTACATCAGCACCTCCAGCCCGCTCATCTCGCGCATCCACCATCGCTGGATCTCGTGCCGCTTCGCGTCCGTCAATCCGGCGATGACCGTGCGGCACTTCTCGCGGCCGTGCTCCAGGTACGGCAGAAGCTCGTCCTTGCGGTACGGCCGCTCGGGAAGGATGCCGCGGTCGTCCAGCTCGTCCAGCGTGAACGGCGCCGGCGGCGTGAACCCGTCCGGCGACCCGGAGAGATAGAGGTCGAGGAAGAAGAGCGTGTGGTACGCCACGTACCAGAACTCCGGCTGGTGCGCGCGGTCGCCCCACAGCTCGTCCGGGCACGCCACGATCGCGTTCTCCAGCATGTCGATCGCGGCTCCGAACTGGTGCCAGAGAACGGCCCTCACGTCTGTCTCCATCCTGGGCCGCGCAGTAGGATCGAGGGAGTTCCGCCTTTCCCGCGGGAAGGTCGTGTCCACCCGGCGAATGAGCAAGGGATGATCCGAGATCTGAGAAAAGAAAGAACCTCACGCAGAGTCAGCAGCGTGAGCAGAGTTGGTGTGTGCAAGGGACAACTCTGCTTCCTCTGCTGACTCTGCGTGAGGAATTCTTCCGGGACCGGGCGGATGAAATGGCGGCAGGCCGCGACCGCCGGCCCTCTACGCCGCCCCGGCGATGCGGGAGGCGGGAGCGGTGGGGGAGGCTTCGTCCGCCGGCGAAGACCAGGCGGACAGGGTTTCGCGGCAGCGGGCACGGTCGCGGGTTGCGCCGGCGGCGAAGAACTCGGTGCACGCCTCGGCCAGGTGCGTGCGCGCGTCCTCCACGCGGCCGGCATCGTGGTGCAGCAGCGCGATCTGCTCCAGCGCCTCCGCGCGCTCCAGCCGCAGCCCGGCGCGGGTGGCCAGCAGCAGCGAGCGTCCCAGGTACTGCGCGGCACCGGCTTCGTCACCGCGGCGGCGGGCCAGCAGGCCGCGGAACCGCGCCGCCTCGGCCAGCTCGCGGACGTTGTGGATGCGTTCCGCCATCTCCTCGGCGCGGTCCAGCAGCTCCTGCGCAAGGTCCAGCTCGCCCACGTGGATGAGGGGCTCCACGCGGTTCAGCAGCAGGGTGGTGGTGAACGTGGCGTCGCCCAGCTCCTCCGCCAGCTCCAGCGCGCGGTGAAAGAGCAGGTCCGCCTGCATCCATTCGCGCACGTCGCTGGCGAGCATCCCCAGGTTGTTGTATCCCAGCACCAGCGCCTGCACGTCGCCGGTGCGCACCGCCGCCGCGATGCTTTCCAGGTACGCGGTGAACGCCGCGCGCAGGTCGCCGCGGATGTTGGCGACCACCCCCAGGTTGGCGCAGGCCAGGCCGATCAGCTCGTCGTCCCGCAGCGCACGCGCCCCCTGGAGCGCGGACTTGTACAGCTGGGCCGCGTCGTGGATGGCGCCGCGCGCATAGACGATGATGCCCAGCACGTTGGCGGCGCGCGCCGCCTCGCGCGGCAGGCCGCAGCGCGCCGCGATCTCGCGGCTGAGCTCCGCCTGCTCCTCCGCCTCGTCCAGCTGGCCCATCTCGCGGAGGATGCGCGCGGCGCCGCGGGTGGCGTCGGCCAGCCCCCGGGCGCTTCCCGCGGCACGGGCCTCGGCGAACGCGCGCGTGTAGGTGGCACGGGCGCGCTCCCAATCCGCGGCCCGCGCCAGCGAGGCGGCCTGCTCGGTGATCGTCTGCGACTTCATCCTCGCCTGCGCCTTCCCTCCGGGTCAGTTCCCCTCCTCCTCGCCCGCCCGGTTTCCGCCCACCAGGTAGCCGCTCAGGTGCGGCAGGCGCGCGGTCACCGTCCGTGCTGCGGGATCCCTCCTGGTGATCTCGGGGCGTCCGACGATCGTGGTGGTTCCCGGCAGCACCTCCACGATGATCGGCTCGAAGCCGGCCGGCAGCTCGCACCCGGCGTAGCTCAGGGTCAGCTCCGCCGGCGCGTCGAAGCGGGTGCCGTGCGGCTCGATGTCCACACCCGCGTAGCCGGTGTGGCGGTCCCGCACCCGGAACCGGATCTGCCTGCCTACCGCGTCGCTCGGCAGCGAGAAGGTGTGCCCGCGCACCCTCAGCACGTCGCCGGCGGGACCGATCTCCATCTCGGCCATGGCGGCGCCGGCGGGCGGGCACCGCAGCAGGGCGTAGTCCTCCCCGGGGTTCACCTGCGGTGTACATCCTGCCGCGAGCAGCAGGGGCGCGGCGCGGACCAGAATGCGGCGGAACAGGGGAGCGGTGCGCATGATGGGGCCTCAGGCGTTGAGGAGGGCCTCCGGGGCGTCCGCCGCGGGAGCGGCGGCGCCGGCGGGGGCCAGGGGAAGCCGCAGGATGAAGGTGGATCCGGCGCCGGGCTCGCTCTCCACGCGGAGCTCGCCGCCCAGCAGCTGCGCCAGCCGCCGCGAGATGGGAAGCCCCAGCCCGGTGCCGCCGCGCGTGCCGGCCACCTGCTCGAACTCCATGAAGATGCGCTCCTGGTCCGCCTGGGCGATGCCGGGGCCGGTGTCGCGCACGCGCACCTCCATCCAGCGCGTGCCCCCGGCGTCGGCGACCGGCGCCGCCGAGACGGCGATGCTGCCGCGCTCCGTGAACTTGACCGCGTTGGAGAGCAGGTTCAGCAGGATCTGCCGGGTGCGGTCGGGGTCCGTGCGTACGGGCGCGGCCGCGTCCTCCATCCGCGACTCCAGCGCGATGCCCCTGGCCGCCGCCTGCGTCTCCACCGACGCCACCGCCTCGGCCACCACGCCGCGCAGGCTCACGTCCACCAGGTTCACCGCCATCTTGCCGGCTTCCAGGCGGGCGTAGTCCAGGATCTCGTCCACCAGGTGCAGCAGGGTGCGGGCGGAGGCGTTCGCCTTTTCGAGCTGCGCGCGCACCGGCGCGGGGATCTCGCCGGAGACGCCCTCCAGCAGCAGGTTCTGCCGGCCCAGGATGCCGTTCACGGGCGTGCGCAGCTCGTGGCTCATCGCCGCGAAGAAGCGCTCCTTGAGCTGCGCGGTGCGGTGCAGCTCCTCGTTGGCGCGCTGCAGCTCCTCCGACCGGTCCGCCAGGGCGGCGTGCAGGCGGGCGTTGTGGATGGCCACGGCCGCGTGCCGGGCCAGGGTGAGCGCCAGCAGCGTGTCGCGCGCGGTCACGGGGTAGGCGTCGCGGTACCCCACCACCAGCGCGCCGAAGGTCTCGCCGAACAGGGTGAGCGGCACGCCCAGCCCCACCCGCATCCCCTGCGCGTGGTGCAGGGGAAAGGCCTCTTCGGTCACCTCGGCCCCGGCGTGCCCCAACGTCACCGGCTTCCCGGAGTGGATCACGCGCCCGGCGAACGGGTCGCCGTCCGGCAGAACGGAGGAGGGGCGCAGCCCCACGGCGGCGGGGCAGCGGAGCGCGCCGTCTTCCACCGTGTGCACCACGGAGTAGTGCGCGCCCAGCAGGGTGCGCGCGAACCGCGCGACCAGCGACACCACCTCCGCGGGGTCCAGCGTCTGGTTGGCGGCCAGCCCCAGCACGTCCAGCGCCTCCATCTCCTGCGCGCGCTTGCGGTAGCTCTCCCGCTCCTCGCGCACGTCGCGCAGCAGGCTCTCGCGCACGGCGGTCTGTCCCAGCGCGGCGGCCGTCTCCTCCCACGCGGAAAGGTCTTCGCCAAAGCCGCCGGCGTCGGCCACCAGCAGCAGCGCGCCGGCGTGGGTGTCGCCCAGGGGCAGGAGCAGCGCTTCCGCGGCCGGGTAGCGGAGCCCGGCGGTGGGGCTCAGCGCCGCGACGGGAAAGACCTCGGGCTGGCTGACGTGCAGGGCCATGGCGCCCAGCTCGTCGGGAAGGTCGGCGTCCTCGGGGTACACGCAGAAGCGCACGGGGGGGTCGCCGCTCATCCACACCGCGCAGTGCAGCGGCAGCTTGAAGCTCAGCGCGGTCACCATTGCGGCGAACGCCGTCTGCTGGGTGGGGCTCCTGTGGATGTCCAGGGCGAGCCGGCAAAGATCCATCGAAGTGCGCGGGCGCGGGGGGACTGCGTCGCATTCGCGGAGTGCGGGTGCGGCACACGGGCACGTACGCACGCGCGGTAACAGAAAACATGCCACTGGTTACGCTGCGACAAAAACGCGTATTTACACCATTTTCATGGATTGAGTCGTCATTGGTGGGGGCGTGAATGGGTCGGCTGAGACTCGTTTGCCCCAGGTCGGGCGACATCGGGTTGCGTGCGTGGCCCCGCCACGGGCCCGCCCGCGGGCCCCGCCGCGGGTTGAAGCCCGCGGCTGGAACTGCCATAAGCCCCGTCCCGGCGCCGCTGACGCGTCGCTGAACGGGGCTTCAACAGCTCGTGAAGTCATCCGAAAGTCATCATCACGGCTCGCCGCGGAAGATGCCGACGGTGACGGTGCCCAGGGCGTCGATGCGGCCGCGGAACATGCCGGTGCTGTTGAAGGGCATCGTCCAGTTGCCCTGGGGGTCCATGGCGATGACGCCGCCCTCGCCCTGCGCCGCCACCAGCTGGCGCATCACGATGCTGTCCGCGGCGGCCCGCAGCGGCAGCCCGCCGTACTCCATCAGCGCGCAGATGGAGTGCGCCACGGTGTTGCGGATGAAGAACTCGCCGTGCCCGGTGGCGCTCACCGCGCAGGAGCGGTTGCTGGCGTACGTCCCCGCGCCGATGATGGGCACGTCGCCCACGCGGCCGAAGCGCTTCATCATCATCCCGCCGGTGGAGGTGCCCGCGGCCAGGTTGCCGTGCTGGTCCAGCGCCACCGCGCCCACCGTTCCCCACTTGCGCTCGTCCGGCACCGCGTAGGCGGCGCCCTGCCCCGCGCGGCGGATGCTGTCGGCGCGGATGCTGTCCTGCATCCGCATCCGCTCCCACTGCTGGCGCCGGCTGGGCGTCCAGAAGTACGACTCCTCCACCATCTGCAGCCCCTGCTGCCGCGCGAACTGCTCCGCGCCGTCGCCGATCATCATCACGTGCGGCGAGCGCTCCATCACCGCGCGCGCCAGGTCGATGGGGTTGCGCACCGTGTGCAGCCCCGCGACGGCGCCGGCCCTGAGCGTGGCGCCGTCCATGATGGCCGCGTCCAGCTCGATGCGCCCGTCCGCGGTGATCACCGCGCCGCGGCCGGCGTTGAAGAGCGGGTTGTCCTCCATCACGTTGATGGCGGCTTCCACCGCGTCCAGGCTGGTGCCGCCGCGCGCCAGCACCGCGTGCCCCGCCCGCAGCGCCTCGGTCAGCGCCGCGCGGTACTCCTCCTGCCGCTCGGGCGGAACGGACTGCGGGGTCATCCCCCCGGCGCCGCCGTGGATCACCATCCCCCAGCGCGGCCCCGCCACCATGCTGCCGCCCACGTCCGTCGGGCGGCCGACGGGCGCCATGCCGGGGTCCGACTCGGGGGCGGGCGGCGGGGTGCAGGCGGCCACCGCCAGCGCGGCGGCCAGGCACGGGATGCGTGCGGTGCGGATCATCGTGCGTTCTCGCGAGTTGCCGGTTCTCATCTCGGAATCGCGGCCAATCTGCCGAGGCCCGTTCTCCCGCACAACCGGTGCTCGCCGCTTAACTCACGGCTCCCAGGCAAGGCAACCAGAGGATTGGACCTCACACAGAGTCAACGGAGTCAACGGAGTTGGCTCCTGCCGGCGTCGGATGGTTTGTGCGAGGCAGCGCAAAGGCGACGTTGGGACTCAGACGTGCTTGGTGAGGACCTGGATGACGGTCTTCATGGCCGCCGCGTCGAGGTGCACCGCCAGGGTGATCAGGTACTCTTCCGCACATTTCTGCCGCCACAGCCGCACCATCAGCGCGACGAATACGATGGTCGAGACCGCGAGCGCGGCGACGGTGGCGCGCACCACCCGGGGATACCCGAGGTAGGTGATGACCGTCCATAGCGTGGCGATGAAGAGGATGCAGAGGAGCGCAACGCAGACCCCGAACCAGAGGTTGTTCGATCTGCGCAC
>DASTNU010000847.1:0-2842 GCA_035720605.1 Longimicrobium sp.
CCGCCCCCCGAGACGGGGCTTGTGGCAGTCCCAGCGGCGGGTTCACCCGCTCAGGGGATCGGCCGCACGGACAGATAGCCGCAGGCTGTAACCTGTAACCTGTCCCCTGTCCCCTGTAACGTGTCTCCTGGATAGCGAAAGAGCCGGGGTCGCATCGCAACCCCGGCTCTTTCGCTCTGCCGCTTTACTGGCCGGCGGTTGCGTACCGCTGCCGGAACCGCTCCACGCGGCCCGCCGTGTCCATCAGCTTCTGCTTGCCCGTGAAGTACGGGTGGCAGTTGCTGCAGACTTCGACGTGGATGTCGCCCTTGGTGGAGCGCGTCTGGAACGTGTTGCCGCAGGCGCAGTGCACCGTCGACGCCGTGTAGTTCGGATGGATGTCCGCCTTCATATGTCCACCACCTTGGGCTGGGCTTTGATTGCCGCTCCTTCAGACCATCCCCGCGGACCCACCGCGGGCGGTCAGGGAAACGCGAAAACTAACCTCGTCGCGCGGAATGATCAACCCGTGGACGGCGGAAAGAAGGGGACAGGGGGGGACAGGCTGCAGGGACAGCCTGCAACCGCCCCTGTCACCCCCATCACCCCATCACCTACTGCGACTCCTTCCAGTCCATCAGCATCCGGCGGATGTCGTCGCGGTGCTGGCTCTCGTCCACGATCAGGTTCTCCAGCTGCACCTTGATGGAGATCTCGCCGCACTCCTCCGCCTGCCGGATGCGCGTGGTGTAGCGCTCGATGGTGTCCACCTCCGCCTGCAGCGCGTTCTCCAGCATCTCGCGGTTGGTGCGCGGGATGGGCACCGGCCGCACCTCGGTGGTGGGCGCGCCGCCCAGCGCCACGATCTTGTCCGCCAGGAACGCGGCGTGCCCCAGCTCGTCGGGGATCTCGCTCTCGAAGAAGCCGCGCAGCTCCTGCCGCCACGGCCCCGTCACCAGCGAGGCGTAGGTGCGGTACATCACCACGGCCTGGTACTCGGCCGCCAGGTCCTCGTTCATCCCGTCGATCAGCTCCCGTACGTCCGCCATCTCTTCCCTTCCCTTTCTCGTCCCGTTGAATCCACACCGGCCGCTACAGCGCGATCTCGCGGCGCTCCTGGGCGGAGCGGTACGCGGCCTGGACCAGCCGCATCAGCACGAGGTGTTCCCGCGGCGGCTCGGCGGCGGCCTCGCCGCGCACCACGTCCACGAACTGGGTGAGCTCGTTGCGGTAGCTGGCGGTGAACACGTTCTCGCGAGCGGCCTGCCGGGGGGGCGTGACTTCCACCAGCCCCGCGCCCATCTCCTTGAACACTCCCAGCGGCGCCAGCGTGGCGCTGCCGGTGCTCCCCAGCAGGTGCAGGAACTGGCGGTCGCGCCGGGCCTTGAGGTTCCACGCGCACTCCAGCGCGATCAGCCGGTCGCCCTCCAGCCGCACCACCAGCGCGGCCGCGTCCTCCACCTCGCTCCCGGGCGCGGAGTACATGTGGGCGGAGATGCGCTCCGGCGTGGGGTAGCCCAGGACCCACATCCCCAGGTCCAGCATCTGCAGCCCCAGGTCCATGAAGGCGCCGCCGCCGGCCGTGGCCTTGCGCTCGCGCCAGGTGCGCCCGCGCGGCCGGTAGCGGTTGAGCCACCCCGCCTTGAGGTAGTAGACGTTGCCCAGCTCGCCGCCCAGGACGAACTGGCGCAGCGCCGCCGCGTCGGCGCGAAAGCGCTGGTTCATGGCCACCATCAGCCGCTCGTCCGCGCCCTCCTCGTCCAGCAGCGACTCAACCCCCTCGGGGGTGAGCGCCAGGGGCTTTTCGCACAGCACGTACTTGCCGGCGCGCAGGGCGGCGCGCACCTGGTCCTCGTGACGGTTGCTGGGGGTGCAGACCACGACGGCGTCGATGTCGTCCGTCAGCACCTCCTCGAAGTTCGTCGTGACCGCGGGGATGGAGAAGCGCTGGGCGATGGTGCGCGCCGTCAGCGCGTCGCGGTCGGCCACGGCGGCCACCTGCACGCCGCGCATGCGGGTGAGCAGCGGCAGGTGCACCACCTGGGCGATGCTTCCCGCGCCCAGGACGGCGATGCGGATGGGGGGTCGGGCGGCGGCCATCAGCGTCCTCCCGGGGTCAGGGCGCCGGACAGGGGCGAAGCCGGCGGCGGGGGCGGCGGCGGCACCACGGGGCGCTGCATCTCCGGCGGAAAGCGCCACGCGCCGCCCGCGCCCAGGCTGATGAAGCGCGTGGTGCCGGTGAGCACCGCCCGCGCCTCGGTGAGCAGGCGCAGGTTCCCGGCGATGGGAAACTCCAGCCCCCCCACCAGGTTCAGCCCCGGTGCGATGCCGTCCAGCAGCTCTTCCACGAAGGTGTTGTCGATGAACTCGCCGCTGCCGTTCACCAGGTGCAGCGACACGCCGGCCCCGGCGTACGGCTCCACGAAGTAGTCGGTGGCCCACAGGAAGTGCGCGTCCACGTCCAGCGACAGGTCGCTCACCTCCACGTCGCCCAGCTCGATCCCCGGGCAGGGAACGCCGCCCTGGTCGCACGCCGCCTCGATGCGCTCTTCCATCCGCTCCGTCTCGCTGTCGCGCAGCTGCGAGGACCAGAAGGTGACCCCCGGGGTGATGCGCACGTTGGGCCCCAGCAGCCCCAGGTCCACGCGCACGTTCAGGCCCAGCGCGGCCTCGGTGCGGGCGGGGAACACCATGCTCAGGTGCGCCCCCGCGCCGGTGAACACCAGGTTCTCGTAGTCGTAGTCCGCCATGTCCTGCGCCCGCCCCGCGGCGGGGACGAGCAGGAGCGCGGCGGCGAGGAGGGCGGGAATCGTCGGACGTGGCATCGCGTTTCGGGAATCGATCAGGTGAGCTTTCGAGCATG
>DASTNU010000848.1:0-3473 GCA_035720605.1 Longimicrobium sp.
AGGTCGTGCAGCAGCTCGGCCGACACCTGCCCCAGCGCCTCCAGCCGCTCGCGGACGGCGACCACCGACCGGGCGGAATCGCCGCCGCCGTTGCCCTGCGGTCCGGGCATCATCCTGGCCTCCCTTGCACTCGGTTCACGCCGCCCGCGCGCCCGCCAGCGGCGCACGATGCGTGCGCGGCTCGGCCGCGCGTTCCACTGCTGGCTCCATGGGAGCGGACGAGGGAGCCGGCTCGTCCTCGTCCGCGCGGAAGCGGCCGGCCAGCGCGTCCAGCGTGGCCGCGGTCTCCGCCGTGCGCTGGCTGGTGGCCGCCAGCGACTCCATGGCGTGCCCCTGCTCCTCCGCGGCGTGCGCGGAGCGGCGGGCCCGCTGCAGCGAGGCGTCCGCCAGGGTGCGGATGCGGGCCACGTCCGCCCGCAGCGCCTCCGTGGCCGCCGCCTGCCGGTCCACGTCGCCGGTGATGCGCTCGATGAACGCCACCGTGCGCGAGAGCCCCTCCACGATCATCCCCAGCGAGTCGCGCCCCGCCCCCGCCACCGCGCCCACGCCGCCGATGCGCGCGCTCCCCGCCTGCAGCCGCCCGCGCACCTCCGCCAGCGCCGCCGCCGTCTGCTCCACCACCCCCGCCACCTCCGCCGCGGAGGCGCCGGCCTGCGCGGCCAGCTGCCGCACCTCGCCCGCCACCACGGCGAAGCCGCGCCCCTGCTCGCCGGCGCGGGCGGCCTCGATGGCGGCGTTCAGCGCCAGCAGGTTGGTCTGCTCCGCGATCTCGCCGATGGCGGCCACGAAGCCGCTCACCCGCGCGCCCGCGGCCTCCAGCGCGTCCACCGCCTGCGCCAGCCGGCGGTAGTCGTCGGTCAGCTCCACCAGCAGCGTCCCGGCGCGCTCCACCCGGGCGGCGTGCTCCTCCGCCTCGGTGCGCAGCCCCCGCGCGGCCTCGGTGGAGCGCACCGCCTCCTGCCGCAGCGCCGCGCTCTCCCGGGCCACCGCATCCACCGACGCCCCGCCGCTGGCGACCAGCTCCAGCTGCTGCCCCGCTTCTTCCGCCCCCTCCGTGGTCGCCAGGCCGATCACCCGCGCGGCGGCCTGCACCTCTTCGGCGCTGGCGCGCATCGCGTCGCTGAGGGCGGCCAGGGAGCGGGCGTGCGCCTGGATCTGCCGCACCATCTCGCCCACCGTCTGCGTCATCCGGTTCACGGAGACGCTCAGGAAGCCCACGTCGTCCAGGTGGCGGTCGGGAAGGCGGGTGGTGAAGTCTCCCTCCTGCGCGCGGGCCAGCGCCTGCCGCACCCGCCGCACGCGCCGCGTGTAGGCGATGGGCCCGCTGGTGGCCAGCCAGCCGGTGCCGGCCAGGAAGAGGAGCTCGATGAGGACGATCCCGGCCGCCGGGCCCCCCGCGAACCCCAGCCCCGCCCAGCGGCCGATGGGATAGGCGATGCACGCTTCGAAGAGCTGCGCCCGCCCGGCGCGCGGCATCCCCAGCGCGTATCCGCCGATGGCGAAGACGATGTAGGGGAGCACCAGGTACCCGTGCGGCCCCAGCGCCCAGGCGAAGAGGGCGATGACGACGGTGTCCACCATCTGCACCGCCCAGAACTGCCAGGGGGCGAAGCGGCCGGCGCGGTAGAGCAGCGCGACGACGGCGTTCGCGAGCGCGGTGGTGGCGCTCAGGGCGATGGCCGCCTCGTCGCTGACCTGCACCGCGCCCGTGAGCCTGCCGACCACCGCCAGCGCCACGGCGAGCGCCACCAGCGCCCAGCGCATGCGGATCGCCTGCCGGTGGCGCTCGCGCATCACCAGCCACCGCTCGCGGGCAAAGAGCTCGTCGAAGTGGGCGGAAGAGCCGTTCACGGGGCCTGCGGGGACGGTGGGGCGAGGGCCCGCGGGCGCGGGCGGATGGTCTGGGCGGTTCGACATTCTTGCGCCGCAGTCCCCGCCGTGTCAAGCACTTGCGCCGATGCGGGCTCCCGTTTCGCGCAGCAGGTCCCAAGCGGCGCGCACGTGCCCTTCCGTCGTGCGCAGGTTGCCGACGGCCAGGCGCAGCGCCAGCCGGCCGCGCAGGCGGGTGTGGCTGACGTACGCGCGGCCGCCGGCGTTCACCTCCGCCATGATCCGCTCGTTGTGCGCGTCGGTCCGCGCCTCGTCCATCCCCGCGGGCGCGTGGCGAAAGCAGACCAGGCTCAGCGGCACCGGCGCCATCACCTCCCACTCCGCCTCCTCCTCCACCCATCCGGCGAACGCCTGCGCCAGGCGGACGTGCTCGCGCAGCCGCGCCGCCATCCCCTCCGCGCCGAAGTACCGCAGCACCATCCACAGCTTGAGGGAACGAAAGCGCTTGCCCAGCGCGGGCCCGTAGTCCATCAGGTTGGTCACGCCGCCCCCCTCGGGCGTGGCCAGGTACTCGGGGACCAGCGAGAACGCCTGGCGGACGATCTCCGGCCGGCGGGTGAACAGGCAGGAGCAGTCGATGGGGACGAACATCCACTTGTGCGGGTTGACGACCAGCGAGTCCGCCCGCTCCGCCCCCGCCAGGACGTGCCGCAGCTCGGGGACGAGCGCCGCCGATCCGCCGTACGCCGCGTCCACGTGCAGCCACACCCCGTGCCGCCCGCAGACCTCGGCGATGGCGGGGACGGGGTCGATGCTGGTGGTGGAGGTGGTACCGACGGTCGCCACGACGCAGAGCGGGCGGATGCCGGCCGCGACGTCTTCCGCGATCGCGCGGTCCAGCGCCGCCGGGTCCATGCGGAACTGCGCGTCCGTGGGAATCCTGCGCGTCCCCGTCCGGCCGAGGCCCAGCGTGATCCCCGCCTTGTCGATGGAGGAGTGCACCTCTTCGGAGGCGTAGACGCGCAGGCGGGGGAGGTCGCGGCCGCTCATCCCCTCCTCGCGCACCCCCAGCCCCGCCGCCTCGCGCGCGGCGGCGATGGCGATGAGGGTGGAGGTGCTGGCGGTGTCCTGGATGGTGCCGTGAAAGCCCTCGGGGAGCCCCATCAGCTGCCGCAGCCAGTCCAGCGTGCGCCCTTCCAGCTCCGTGGGGGCGGGGCCGGTGCGCCAGAGCATGGCGTTGTTGTTCAGCGCCGCCGTCAGCATCTCGCCCAGGATCCCCGGCGCCGACGCCGTGATGGCGAAGTAGGCGAAGAAGTCCGGGTGGTTCCAGTGCGTCATCCCGGGGACGATCACGTCCTGGAAATCGCGGAGGATGTCCTCCACCGCCTCGCCCGCGGCCGGCGGCGAGGCGGGGAGCCGCGCCGCGACCTCGCCCGGCTGCACCTGCGCCAGGACGGGATAGCCGCCCACGTTCGCCAGGTAGTCCGCGATCCAGTCCACCACGGCGTGCCCGTGGCGGCGGAACTCCTCGGGCGGCATGTCGCCGGGGACGGCGGCGGGGATGGGGGCGGTGTCGGTCATGGGATGAACCGGTGATGTCACGGGGATACGAAAGGCATCTTACTGCGTCCGCAGGGGCCCTC
>DASTNU010000849.1:0-2528 GCA_035720605.1 Longimicrobium sp.
CGTGGACCACCTGGCTGCTCTGGGCAGCCGCGGTCTCCGGCGTACCCGCCAGCGCGAAGGGGAGCGCGCCGAGGGAAAGCAGCCACCGGGACCGCGGCCGGCGAGCGAGGGGGCTTCTCGTCATCGTTCATCCACTGGAAACGAGGGGGAAGTCAGGGGCGGAGCCGCCGCCCGAAACCGGCGGCCCCGCGAAAGGATCTGGTCGGGGTGGTACCGGGGCGGAAAAGGGCGACATCCCCCTCCCCCGCCCCGCGAGTCACAGGGACACGGTCAGCGCTGCGGTGGCGCCGCCCCGGTGGCCAGCACCGCTTCCAGGCGGTCCAGCCGCGCCTGCAGTGCCGCGATCTGCTCCTGCTGCGACGCGTTCTCGGTCCGCAAGGCCTCGTTCTCCGCCCGCAGCGCGTCCGTGCGCGCGGAGAGCGCCTGCACCGCGGCCAGGCTCACGCCGTCGATGTCGATGGAGCTGATCAGCACGTCGCTCTCGCCCAGACCGAACGCCGCGTAGAAGTCCTGCGCCATCGGGCCCATGTGGCGGATGGACCGGTCCTGGCTCAGGTAGTTCCAGCTGGTCACCGGCACGCCGCGCAGCCGCGCCAGCAGGTCCTCGCCGTCCACCGCCAGGAAGTTCTCCTTGCGGTCGCGGTCGGAGACCACGCTCCACGCGCTGGCGCCGGCCGCCAGCTGCACCCCGGCGGTCAGGCCCTGGTTCGTGAAGATCTTGACGCCGCCGCAGCCGCGCATGACGACCTGGTTGTTGGCCGTCGGGAACACGGAGTCCGACGAGAAGCCGGCGCAGCCGTCGCCCAGCACGATGGAGCCCTGCCGGTTGGCCGTGCGCGCGTTCTTGCCGATGGCGACGGAGAAGTTGCCACTGGCGCTGTTCTGCAGCCCGATCGCCACGCCGAACGAGCCGTTGGCGATGCTGGGCCCCAGGACGATGGAGGCCAGACCGCCGGCGATGGAGCTGGGCCCCATGGCCAGCGCGTCGTCGCTGGTGGCCTGCGCGCCGCTGCCGATGGCCACGGCGCCCACTCCCGAGGCCGTGCCGTTGAAGGTGAAGGAGCGGTCCCCGCTGGCCGTGCCGCTGTTCCCCAGCGCCACGGACTCGGCGCCGCTGGCCGTCGTCGCCTCGCCGGCGGCGAAGGAGTTGCCGCCGCTGGCGCGCGTGTTCTCGCCCACCGCCACCGAGCCGGAGCCGATGTTCGCCAGGTCCCAGTAGGTGCTGCCGAAGCCTTCCACCTTGCCGGCGCGGAAGGCGTACATGTTGGGGTACCACATCAGGCGCACGCCAGCGCCGCTTGCCGGCAGGTTGCCGCTTCCCTCGGTACCCGGAGCGACGAAGCCGTTGACGTTGGTCAGGTCGTAGGCGCCCTGCGCGTTGGTGGGCACCACGCCGTCCTCGCCGTCTTCGCCATCCGCCCCCGGCGCGCCGGGCTCGCCCTGCTCGCCCTTGCAGTCCGCCACGTCGACGGTGTTGTCGCCGTTGGCGTCCTCGCCCGTGTCACCGATGCCGTTGTTGTTCAGGTCCCAGCAGGCCTGTCCGTCCGCGCCGTCGGCGCCGGGGGCTCCATCCGCGCCGGCGGGGCCGGTTTCACCCTGCGGACCCGCGGGACCCGTCTCGCCCTGAGGGCCGGCGGGGCCGGTCTCGCCCTGGGGACCCGCGGGACCCGTCTCGCCCTGCGGACCCGCGGGACCCGTCTCGCCCTGCGGACCGGCGGGGCCCGTCTCGCCCTGCGGACCGGCGGGGCCGGTCTCGCCCTGGGGACCGGCGGGACCCGTCTCGCCCTGGGGACCGGCGGGACCCGTCTCACCCTGCGGACCGGCCGGTCCGGTCTCGCCCTGCGGGCCGGCGGGGCCCTGCGGTCCCGTCGCGCCCTGCGGACCCGCGGGACCGGCGGGGCCTTCCTCGTTCCAGCTGAACTCGACGTGGTTCGCGGTCTGGCAGCTCTGCCGTATGCCCGGCTCCTTGATGCGGTACACCGTGCCGGTGGAGGGAACGTAGCACGCGTAGATCACGGTCTGCGCCTGGGCCGGCGCGGGCGCGAACACCAGCAGGGCCAGCACCGCGGCGACCGACGCCGGCAGCAGCCGCCCGATGCGTGGGATTCTTCCGTTCATGAGGGCTCCCGAGGGGGTGGGGAGATGAATCGAATGGGGTGCGGATCGGACCAGGGGCGCTGCGTCAGTGCTGCAGCTCCGCCCCCGCCGGTCCGGCGGCGGAGAGGGCGACTTCGTCCAGCGCCAGGCGGATGGCGTCCAGCTCCGCCATCACGGCGAGGTCCTGCTGCGCCGCCAGCCCGTCCAGCGCGGCGCGGGCCTGCGCGATGGCGTGGTCCAGCCCGGCGCGGTCGGGGGACGACAGCGCGGAGCTGAGCTGCGTGAGGGCGCGCTGCAGCCCGTCGCCCTCCCCTACCCCGGCCAGCAGCCGGGTGCGTGCGTCGTCCACCGCGGCCGTGAGCACCGCGGCGCGCTCGTCGGAGATCACGAGCGTGTTTGCGGCCGGTGTGGAGACTTCCGTTGCCGATGGC
>DASTNU010000850.1:0-3886 GCA_035720605.1 Longimicrobium sp.
GAATTCTCCCCCTCTCCGAGAGGAACGAGCGGGGAGGGGGTCGGGGGGAGGGGCACCCGCGGACGCAGTGGGATGCCCGTCGGCGAGCGTCCGTGCTTTTCTCCCCTCTCCGCGCGCAGTTTGCGCGGGGAGGGGCCGGGGGAGGGGCCCCTACGGCTCCTCCGGCAGCCCCAGCACCAGCACGCGCTCGCCGGCGACTGCGGCTTCCAGGCCCCAGCGGGCGCCGCTGGCGCGCTGCAGGTCGCGGACGCGGTAGAACAGCTGCGCGTACGCCACGTCCTCGGGCGTGGGCAGCGTGGTGCGCAGCTGCGGGCAGCGCTGCAGGTCCGCGGCGAGGGAGCGCCACGAGCAGGTGTGGCCGAAGCCCAGCACGTGCATCAGCTCGTGCCCCACCAGCTCCGGCCCCACGCTGCCCATCAAGGATGCACGGTGCTGAAAGCTGACCGTGGCGTACTCCACCGTCCCGGTGCGTCCCAGCACCGTCGTCAGCCCCGCGATGCCCAGGCTGGGGTCGATCACCACCAGCACCACGTCGTCCGGGTTGTCCTCCGGGTGGCGGGGAAGGGTCTGCGCGTAGCGCACGGGGCGGAACAGGTCCGTCCCGAACGCGTCTTCCACGCGCTCCACCGCCCACCAGAACGCCGCCGAGTCCGGCGCCGCGCCCACCGGCACCGAGTGCTGGCGGTCGAACCCCACGCGCAGCGGAAACCGCGAGAGCGGCCATCCCTGCCAGCGCACGGGTCCGTTCGCCCGCAGCTGCATCTGGACCCAGAACACGCTGCACCGGCGGCACACGGGCGTGCGCGCCAGGTGAGGCCGCACGGACACCCGCTCTCCCGCGTACCGCCCGGCGGGGATGGTCCACGTCCGCGGCACCAGCACGATCCCGTGCTCCCACGCCGTCTCGCGCCGGTGGATGCGGACCAGCGCCGGGTGATGCGTGCGTCTGCCGCGGTCGATCGCATCAACGACCAATTCCAGCGAATCCCCCGCCTCCCCCGCCAGCGGCAGCGCGAACCGGCCGGTGGAATCCACGGCGGCGGAATCCACCCGCACCGCCGTGTCGCCCCGCATGCGCCAGCGGACGAACGCGCGCAGGCTGTCCGTCCGCGCGCCGTCCGCCGTGACCACGCGCCCGCGCAGCACCCCCGCCTCCTGCGCCGCGGCGGGCGCGGGGACGGGGAGGGTGGCGAAGGCGGCGGTCAGGATGGCGAAGAGGAATCCCGGAGCTTTGGACATTCGTACATGGCGCGGCAGATTGCGACGTCCCGCCCCGGACGGCAGCGCATCCCGCGTACCGGTGGAGGAGCTACGGCGTCGCAGCGCGTCCCTCGAACCGAGTGGTATGGCATGATCTGGATCCTGGGCTTCATCGCCGTGGTCGCGGGCATCAGTCTGCGCAACCTCCTGCTGCCGCCGGAGTCGCTGCGAAGCAGGACCCGGCAACCCCTCACGTGGCGGAAGACACCCCGGGTACGCAGAACCAACGCGCGAGCCGTGGCGCCGGCTACCGCATCAGCGGATATGGACGTGTTTGCCCCGAAGCCCGCTGCCGGCTCCGGCACGTATGACCCGCCCAGCGCCGGGCTCGAAACGTATGACCCGCCCGCCGCCGGACCGGACCATTCCACGTCTGACTCCCCATCGTGCGACAGCGACCCCGGCGGATCGTGGGATTCGGGTGATTGCGGTTCTGGCGGCAGCAGCTTCGATTGAGGCGTCATTCCACCCTGCCCCGCAGACGAATGCGCGCCGAGTCCTCATCCGGCGACTCCGACGACTGATCCGTTCACATCGACAGAATACGCGCATGCACAACCGAATTCTGACACCGCTGGTCCTCTGCATGGCCGCCGCGCCGGCCGCGGCGCAGGAGGGGCCGCCGCCGCTCTCCACCTTCAGCATCGTGGCGTGCGACCCGGAGACGGGGTTCTGGGGGGTGGCGGTGCAGTCGCGCGTGGTGGGCGCGGGCTCCATCGTGCCGGCGGCGGAGGCGGACGCGGGGGCCGTCGCCACGCAGGCGGCGGCGAACGTGTCGTTCAAGCGGCGCGGGCTGGAGCTGCTGCGCGCCGGCCGCACGGCGGAGGAGGTGCGCGACGCGTTCGTGCGATCCGATTCCGGGATCGCGGACCGGCAGTTCGCCGTCGCGGACCGCGCGTGCCGCATCGCCGCGTTCACGGGCGACAGCACCAGCGCGTGGGCGGGGCACCGCACCGGCGCCGGCTACAGCGTGCAGGGCAACATCCTCACCGGGCCGGAGGTGGTGGAGGCGATGGCCCGCGCGTACGAGCAGGCGTCGGCGGCGCGGCGGCCGTTCGGCGAGCGGCTGCTGGCGGCGCTCAGGGCGGGGCAGGCGGCCGGCGGCGACCGGCGCGGGCGGCAGGGTGCGGGGATGCTGATCGTGAAGCGCGGCGCGGGCTACGGCGGCGGGGACGACGTGTACGCGGACCTGCACGTGGAAGACCACGTGGAGCCCATCCTGGAGCTGGAGCGGGTGTACGGGGTGTGGATGTCGCTCTTTCACCCCGAGGACCACTTTCTCCCCAACGGCTCGCAGGCCATCTCCGCGCCGGGCGGGCCGCACGTGTGCCTGCTGCGCAACCTGCTGGCGCGCGCGGGACACGGCACGGCGACGGAGGCGGAGTGGTGCGCCTTCGACGAGGAGGTGATCCCCGCGCTCAAGGCCTTCCAGCGCGCGCAGAACCTGCCGGTGCGCGCCGCGCTGACGGCGGAGACCGCGGCGCGGCTGCGGGAGGCGGCGGGGGCGCGGCCGTAGGGACGAGTGCCCGGTGCCCAGGTTCAAGTGCCCAGTGGACGGGCAGCCCTCGCGCCTGAGCGGGTGAACCCGCCGCAACGACAGCGGAAAGCCCCGCAAACTGCGCGGGGCTTCAACTGCGTGGACCTGCCTCTCGGGTCGGACCAGGGGGGTCTCTATCAAAAGTTGCGGTCTTATCCTTTGATAGCGTTTCCCGCTATCAAAAGTTCGTGCGATCCACTTCCACCCCCACACCGGGCACCCGTGCGATACCTCTGCCTCATCCACTGGAACGAGCACGAGCTGGAGACGCTCCCCGCCGCCGAGCTGAGCGCGCTGGAGGCGGCCCACCTGGACCTGAACGACGAGCTCCGGCAGAGCGGCCACCTCATCGAGGCGGAGGCGCTGCAGCACTCCCGCGAATCCGCGTGCGTGCGCGTGCGGCGGGGAAAGGCGTCGTTCACCGACGGCCCCTTCGCCGAATCCAAGGAGGTGGTGGCCGGCTTCTACCTGCTGGAGGCGCGCGACCGGGAAGAGGCGCTGCAGATCGCGGCGCGCCTGCCCAGCGCCACCCGCGCCACCGTCGAGGTGCGTCCGATCCACACGCTGGTGGTCGAAGGCCGCAGCTAGAGAACGCGAGCGGGCACCAATCACCCTTTCACCCCCTCACCCTTTCACCCCTTCACGGCCCCACGTTTGCGAATGCCGCCGGGGATTCGCATTCTGCTTGCATGTGCGGGTGACAGGGACGCAGACCGGGAGACGGGGATGGTCATCGGCAAGCTGTTGCGGCGCAACCGCATCCTGGGCGATCGCGAGGCGGAGCTGCGTGCCCGCGAGCGCGAGCTGCTGGACCGCCTGGCCACGGCGCTGGCGCGCTTTGGCCCGGACGTGGACGAGTCGGACCTCAAGCACTTCAACCAGGCGCGCGAGCAGCTCGCCGGCCTCTTTCTGCTGGTGATCGCCGGCGAGTTCAACAGCGGCAAGTCCAGCTTCATCAACGCCCTGCTGGGCGAGCGGGTGCTGCCGGAGGGGGTCACCCCCACCACCGACCGCATCAACGTCCTCAAGTGGGGCGAAGAGGTGAACGACGAGCTGGTGGAGGCGTACCTGCTGGAGCGCACCCACCCC
>DASTNU010000851.1:0-17918 GCA_035720605.1 Longimicrobium sp.
CCGCAGGAAGTGGTCGCGGACGTGGGCGAGCACCTTGGGCGAGTACTGGGAGCGATCCCGCTCTTCCCCGGCGAGGAGGCGATCCTCGGCACCATGGTCGAACGCGCCGCCGCCAGTGTGGGACCGGATGACCGGATCGAGTTGCTGGAGCAACTACTCACACCATCCGCGCGCGCCACGCTCCGCGACAAGGTCGTGGTGTTCACCAGCTTCCCCCGAGTCTGCCGGGAAATCGTCTGCCGGCTGGTGAAACGGTTCGGTCAGACCTCGGTGGCGGGATATCACGGCGGGATGACGGGGGCCGAGGTCGAGGCCGAGGTTCGGCGATTCCGCGATTCCGCGCAATGCTTTGTGCTCGTGTGCGACCGTTCCGGCGAGGAAGGACGCAACCTGCAGAGGGCGGAGTGGCTGATCCATTTCGACCTGCCGCTGGCGCCCAACCGCATCGAGCAGCGCATTGGCCGTCTAGACCGCATCGGGCGAGGCCGGGCGGTGCGCACGCGGGTCCTCCTGGGTCCCGACGTTGAGCCGTCGGCGTTCGAAGCCTGGTACCGGCTCCTGCACGACGGATTCGGGATTTTCGACGGTTCGATCGCCAGTCTCCAGTTCTTCGTCGACGCGCGCATGCCGTCGATCCTGGAGTCGCTATTCGAAGGCGGGCCGGGCGCGGTGACGACGGAACTGGCGGAGGCGTTGCGGGCGGAAATCGCGCAGGAGCAAGTGCGACTCGACGAACAGGGCGTGCTCGACGAGATCGACACCCGAGAGCCGGGTACCTCGTCGCTCGATACGTCAATCGCTGCGCTGGAAAGCGGATGGGAGCGTCTGCGTGAGGAGATGGAGGATTGGATCTGCGGGGCGCTGCATTTCCAGCCGCGGCGCGTGGGCGGAGCGATGCAATACATCGCTGTGCGTGAACGGACGCTGATGTCTCACGACTTCCTGCTCCGCGGGTTTCTCCCGTTCGCCCACCAGCGTGGCACCTTCAATCGCGAGGCGGCTCGGGACGACATCGAGTTGTACCGCGCCGGCCATCCGTTCGTGGACCTGTTCGGCCGCGCCGTACACGCCGATGACCGTGGACAGGCATTCGCCATCTGGCGCACGCAGCCCGGCTGGGCGCGCGAGCCCGGGGCCGAGTGGGCGGGCTTCCGCTTCGACTACGCCGTGTAGACCGACCTGATCCCCGCGCGCGAGGTGCTGAACAGGCACGGGGTGCCCGTGTCCGGCCTGCGATCTCTTCTCCGCCGGGCGGATGCGTTCTTCCCGCCCTCCATGGAAGTCGTTGTCACGGACCTGCACGGCGGAGAGGTCACCGACGCGGCCCTCCTGCAGGTGCTGTCCCGGCCTTTCCGCAGGGTACGGGAAGGCGGGACCGACACGAACCTGACCAAGCACCGGCTGGCCGTGCTCCAGCACCTGGTCGACCGCGATGCCTGGGCAGGGGTGTGCGGCGCCGCCCGGACTGCTTCCGAGCGGTCGCTGCGCGAGCGGCCCGAGTTCGCCGAGGAGTGCGGCCGGCTGGCTTCGGCCGCGGCACGCGAACTGGCCGCGCGGGTCCGCGTTCTCGAGCGCCGGTTTCAGCGTGGCGAGGGCGACCGTGCAGGCACTGGCCGCGAACTGGCCCTCGAGCGGGAGCTGGCCGAGGCACTCTGTAAGGGTATCGCGCGGCCCGAACTGAGGCTCGACGCTGTGGGGTTCATCGTGGTCTCCGGGCGCGGACCGCACGAGGAGGACGCCTGACGCACGATGCTTTCGCCCGCTTGGGCGCGGTGCTGCGCGGCGATGCCTCGCCCGGGCAGCTTTCACGTGAGGCGCTTGCCGCTCCCCAGCGCCGCTTGGCGGACGCGTTGGCCGGCCGTGGTCCGGTTGCCGCAGGACTGGCCGACCGGGCGGTGCTCCTCCGGCACGTGCTGCGCGCCCACGACGAGTCACTGGGTGCCAGCCTCAGCGACGCGGTAAGCGTCGCTCCCGTCTGGGGCCTTCCGGATGCCGCCGCGCTGCGCGAATTCGGGTTCAGCGCGCACGAGGAGGGGGACGGCACGATCCGGCTTCGGGCGCACCGCTGGCGCCCGGAGTGGCTCCCCAATGCCACCCGCCACTCCGTAGATGAGGATGCGTTCGCGCTGGCACCGCGACGTGGATTCCACCCGGTGGCGGGCGACCCCTGCCTGCAGCTTGCCGGGCGCGCCGCATACCTGTGCTCAGGCCAGCGCGAGGCCGTCCGTGCGGTGCTCACCGCGCCCCCTGGCGCCACGCTCGTGGTCAACCTGCCAACCGGCGGCGGAAAGAGCCTGTGCGCCCACCTTCCCGCACTCCTGGGCGCAGAGCAGGGAAAGCTCACGATCATGGTGGTTCCCACCGTGGCCTTGGCACTGGACCAGGCGCGGAGCCTGGCCGACCTCGTTCCGTATCCGTGTGCGTACGCGGGTGGGCGCGACGACGCGTCAAGGGAGCGGAACCGCGCGATCCGCCGCAGGATCGCGGATGGCACCCAGGGGATCGTGTTCGCCGCGCCGGAAAGCGTCTGCGGCTCACTCTCGGCGCTGCTGACCGACACCGTGCGCCGGGGAGCACTGCACGCGCTGGTCGTGGACGAAGCCCACCTCGTGGACCAATGGGGTGACGAGTTCCGCACGGCCTTTCAGGAGGTCGCGGCGCTCCGACAAGTACTGCTGGAGGCCTCCCCGCCGGATGAGCGCTTCCGCACCCTGCTCCTGAGCGCCACGCTCACCGCGCCGGCGCTGTCGACGCTCCACGCGCTCTTCAACGCTCCAGGACCGTTCGAGGTCGTCTCAGCGGCACAACTCCGCCCCGAGCCCTCCTTCTGGTTTTCGCGCGCCCCGGACGGTGGGAGCAAGCGCGGGCGCATACTTGAGGCGCTACGCCACCTTCCCCGGCCGCTCATCCTCTACACGTCGCGCCGCGACGACGCGCGAGAATGGGCCGAGTTGCTGCGTGCGGAAGGGTATCGCCGCCTGGGAGTGGTCACCGGGGAAACGCCGTCGGAGGAGCGGGCCCGCGTGGTGGAGCGCTGGGCGCGCGACGAGATCGACCTCGTGGTGGCGACCTCGGCGTTCGGGATGGGCGTCGACAAGGCCGACGTGAGGGCGGTCGTGCACGCCTGCGTGCCCGAGAGCGTGGACCGCTTCTACCAGGAGGTGGGTCGCGGCGGGCGGGACGGTGCGGCGTGCGTGGCGCTGACCGTCTACGACGCCGGCGATCTCGCGCTGGCGAGGCGGATGGGAAGGCGCAGGATCATCGGCCCGGGCCGCGGCAGCGAGCGCTGGGAGCGCATTTTCGAATCGAAGGTGCCGGCCGGCTCGGGAACGGTCCGGGTGTCGCTGGACGCGTTCCCCAGCTACCGGGTTGAAGACATCGACATGCGCGGCGCCTGGAACCGCGTGTGGAACCTGCGCACGCTCACCCTGCTTCAGCGCGCTGGCGTTCTTGAGCTGCTCCCCGACCCGCCGCCGCGACCCGATCCGGAGCGTGAGATCGAGGATACCGACGCGGCGTACGAGCGCGCACTGGATGAGTGGCGAGCGCACCGCCGGATCCGCATCCACCACGACGACCACCTGATTCCCGAGCACTGGGCCGCGCGCGTGGAACCGGTGCGGCGCCGGAGCACAAAGTCCGACTGGCGGAGCGTGACCCTCATGGACGAGGCGTTGCGCGGGACGCGCTGTCTCTCCGCGATCTTCTCCGAGCTCTACCGAATCGGGCCGGGAGAGATCTACCCAGGATCGCGCGCCGTTCCGGTAGCGGAGGCGTGCGGGGGATGCCCGGCTTGCCGCGTGGCAGGGCGCGCGCCGTTCTGCGCGCCGATGCCCGTGCCGCGCTTCCCGTGGCCCGACGCCCGCGCAGCCAGTGCGGCGGTGCGGGAGCTGGTCGACGCGCCGGGTAGCGTCGTGCTGTACCCTGCGAACCGCGCAGTCACCGAAACGCGCAGACACCGGCGCGAATTGCTGCAGTGGCTCGTCTCCGGAGGGGTACAGAACGTGGTCGCTCCGGAGGCTTTTCGCGACGAACTCAGGGACTTGGGGCGTGCGCCGGGGAGCTTCGCGTTCTTCTCCGCGTTGGAAGAATCCCAACCCATTCTCCTGCCCCGAGTGCCGAGCGTGGTGGTGTTTCCACCGGGAGAACCCGTGCGCAGCGGTTTCCTCCCCACCGGCGGCGGCCCCCCGCGCGTGGTGCTGGTCCCCGACGACGCGCGCGACCCGGCCAAGCCGCACTGCCTGCTGCGCGACACCCTGCGCACCCGCAACTACATGATGGACGAACTGAGAGTGAAGGTGGGACTGTGAGCGTCTTCAGTAATGCCGAGGCAACGCCGAGCCGCGTGGTGGGGGTGTACCGGTACTTGTTGCGCGCCCGCGGACAGCGCGAATCGAAGGACACGCTGGAACGCCTGATGATGCCCGAGCCGCTCCTGAAGAAGGAAGAGCAGGACCGGAATCCTCGCTCCATGGTCCGCTTCGCCCTGCTCGAAGGCGTCGAGATGCGGCTCTTCCAGCTGCACGACGACGAGTACGCCGTCCATCCGGACCTGCCCGCACCCGCCCGGACGCCCGGCTCCGCCGAAGCGCGGCTCGGGCTCACATTCAGCGACCTGATCCTGAGTTCGGAGAACTCTCGCAACCAGGATCTTGCCATCGTGCTGTCCTGGTACCTCTCGCAGGATGTCGGGAGCGCGCCAGGCGACTGGACCAGCGTAGAAAGGCAGGTGGTCGCAGATACGGGAGAGAAGCTCGGGCTCAACGACGCTTCGTTCGGCCAGGTTCGCGACTGGAGCCGGGCGGTGGGCCTGGCGTGGGCGCACGACAACCCTGCCGCCACCTCGAGACTGTGGCTGGTTCCCGATCCCACGGCGCAAATCCGCTGGCGGCTTGCCGAGATCTTTGGATCGGTCGGAGCCCGGATTCGCATCCAGGACTTCGTCGCCGCGCTGGGCCGGCTGTGTCCGGTGCTGGAGACCGGTGTGTTCCGCGAGCAGATGGAGGCCCGCCTGGGAGTCGTGCGCGGAACGCGGCTTTCCACCACCACCGCCTTCGCGCTCCTGCGGCTTCAGGACGAAGGGGTTCTGGAGCTCACCCTGAGGTCCGACGCCGACGCCATGATCCTTCCCGACGGCAGTGAAGACGTGCGCGTATCAGAGATCGCCTGGAAGGCCGCTCCCGCCACGGAGGCCCTCGCATGACGACCACCTTTCAGAGGTACGTCTGCTGGGAGCCAGCGTACGTCGGCAACGTGATGGAAACCGAGGCGCTGCAGACGCCCGATCACGTGTTCCTGGCCACGCACCACCCAATCCGCATGCACCGCGCGGACCTGGGCACCGCGTCGTCGCAGGTCGCGTACACCGAGCAGCAGTTCCTGGCCGACTTCCTGGCCCCGCGCGATTTCAACTTCGTGGCGGTGCTAGGTGGGGCCGGGACCGGCAAATCGCACCTGGTCCGCTGGCTGGCGGGGAACGTCCCGCAGACGGAA
The DNA here is from genome assembly GCA_035720605.1 of Longimicrobium sp. Lineage (GTDB taxonomy): Bacteria > Gemmatimonadota > Gemmatimonadetes > Longimicrobiales > Longimicrobiaceae > Longimicrobium. Next base: position 5,494 of record DASTNU010000851.1, read on the forward strand.
CGCCGTCGCGTAATCCTGATTCCCAAGGTGGGCACCAACCTCAAGGAGGTGATCCGCCGGGTGCTGGAGGGGCTGGAGGGACCCCAGTTCGACGACTACCGGACACGGCTGGACCGCGCCACCGGCTCTCTTTCGGAGCAGGAAGCACGCGTGCGTCTGCTCGACAATCTGGCGATCGCGGTCGGGCCGGTTCGCTACCCGGAATGGAATGGCCTGACCGAGGAGCAAAAGTACCTCGTTGAGCATCTGCCCAACCTGCTAGGTGACCCGGTCGTGCGGCGGGAACTGCTGCGTGACCACGGAATCATGCACCGCCTGGTGGTCCACATCCTGGGGGAGTCGGCGCGGGTCGAACGCCTGGAGGAGCGACGCGCGATCAGCGTGAATGACCTGCGGATGGACATCCGCGACCTGAAAGATGCGAGCAAGGGCGCGCGCGAGGTGTTCCAGTTGCTGCTTTCCGACGAGGAGATGCAGCGCCACGCCGTCGAGTGGATGAACCAGCACCTCGACGACGCGATCGCGCACGTGCTGCAGTTCAGTGGCGAGGACCTGCTGCGCCTGATGCTGGACGTGCGCGAGGCGCTGGGCGCGCGGGAGACCGAACTGGTGGTGCTGATCGAGGACTTCGCCAAGCTGCAGGGCATCGACCAGCAACTTCTGGAAGCGCTGCTGGTAGAGCGCAACCAGCCCGGCCGCAGCACACTCTGCCCCTTGCGCACGGCGCTGGCGGTCACGTCCGGCTACTTCGACAAGCTCCCCGAAACCGTGCGCGAGCGCATCCGGTTCCGGGTGAAGATGGACGCGAGCGACGAGGGCGGCGATGACCTGTTCGCTCCGGAGGACGTCGAGGCGTTCGCAGCCCGCTATCTGAACGCGGTCCGCGCCGGCGACGAGCCGCTCCGCGCCTGGCAGGCCGACGGCGCCCACGCGGATGCGGTGCCGAACGCATGCGACGATTGCCCGTTCCGCCACACCTGCCACGCCGGGTTCGGCGCGCGCGACGGGATCGGACTGTACCCGTTCAACGCCACGGCGCTGCACGGAATGATGCGCAAGGCCAGCCCCGAAGGGTTCAACCCGCGGCGGCTGCTGAACCGTGTGCTCAAGATCACGCTCGCCGACCACGCGGAAGACTTGCGCGACGGCGAATTCCCGTCCCCATCGCTCCTGGCGCGAATGGGAGGATCGACGCTGCCGGCCCTCGTCAGCAGTCAGCTCCGGCAACTCGACCCGATCGGCCACGCGCGGCGCGAGGCTCTGCTGGAGTTCTGGTCGGGCGCGCGCACCATCGTCGACCTCGATCCCGCGATCCACGGGGCGTTCGACCTTCCTCCGCTCGACGGGCGCGCTCCCGCGCCCGTGTCGCGACCGGTTACACCTATCCCGGTGCCGGAGCGAACGCAGGCCCCCGCTGAAAAATTTCCGCAGTCGCTGGCCGAGAGCATCGCCTTGCTGGATGCGTGGGCCCGAGGCGACGCATTCCCGCAGCGCCTGGGCAACGACCTGCGAAAGCCGCTATTCGAGGCGATCTCCGCACGGATTGACTGGGACGCCGAACTGCTGCTCCGCGGAGCCTTCCAGGCGGCGGGCGGCAAGCCGTTCCAGCCCCGGAGCATCAATTTCCTACGAGGGACGCAGGCGGGAAGCGCGACTGTACAGCTCGTGCTTCCGCTGGCGGGGAGTCCGATCACGCAGACCGCGATCGCCCTCCAGGGCATGCTCCTCTACGAGCATCACGGCCACTGGAATTTCCCGAGTGGCGGCCGCTACCTGCGCGCCTACGCCCGCGAGCTGGACCGCTGGAGCGAAACCGTACTCGCCCAACTTCGGCGGCCGCGTACGTCGGGTGAAGCGTGGGATCCGGTTCCTGCGGCGGCGGAGCTCCTCGCCATCGGGGCACGCATGGCCGGGCGTCCCCAGGCCAGCGCCGACTCGATGCACGAACAGGTGAGCGCCCTTTTCGAGGACTGGTCCGCCGTAAACACCTCGTCGCGCTCCCCCGCCTGGAAGACGCTGTTCGACGCCTTCCGCCGGCACCGGGGCACGCTGGTCGAGATCGTCCGCGCGCGCACCGCCTGCACCAAGGGCGGCTCGACGGACGTGAAGGTCATCGACGTGGCGCAGCTTGTCCCTGTGCTCCAGCAGGTGCGGCGCACTTGGGAGCCGCGCGAAGAAATCCCCACCGACATCCGGAGCGAATACGCCGCGCTCCGCGAGGTGCGCGCCCGCGTGGACGACCTGCTGAAGCAGGCCGTCGTGGGCGAGCGGCAGCGCTACCTCGAGTGGTTCGGCCGTGTGGCCGGCGAGATGGGCGACCCGCCGCAGCGCAAGCCGGTGATCGAGGCTGCGCGTATGGCGCTGCAGACGGCCATCGAGTCCGGCGCGCCGCTGGGGATACCGCGCGCAGAGTACGACGAGTGTGTCGGCAGCCTGGAGCGGATGGTGAGCTTCGACTGGGCGGTCGCCGCAGCCGCCCGCGTGCGCGACGAAGGCGAGTTCGGCGCGCTCCTCGCCGAGCTGGGCCGCCGCTTCGACGAGCCGATGCAAACCTCTGAGCGCTTCCTGAATCTGACGGGAGTGGCGCTCGACAATGCTCGTAGCCGCCTGTCCGAGAGCGTCCGGGAGCTGCGCGGGCGCGGGGGCGGCGAGCTGGACCACGTGCAGGAGTCACTGTCGCGCGGGCTGGACCGCCTGTGCGGCCTGCTGAGCGAGCTGGCCGCGGAGGGCGCATGATCACACAGAAGGCCGCCGCGGTGATCGAGCTCGCGGCGCAAAAGAAGCAGGCCCGGGACGTGGCTGATCGGTTCGAGGGTTTCAGCTCGCGCGCGCGGCAGGTGCAGGACGAGGTAACGCGCTTGGAGCCGCTGGTGGCGACCTGGCGCGTGCTGCGGGCGCACGGCATTCCGGTGCAAAGCCCGGCCGCCCGCGTTCAAGCGGCCCTCGCGCGCGTGGACGAGGCGCGGTCGCAGTATCGCGCCGATCCGCTGTCGGTCCTGGAGAACTGGTACCGCCCGGCGAGCGACGCGCTGCAGGCCGTCTGCCGAGACGTGGACGCCGAGCTCAGGAGCGCATGGCGCCGGTACGTGGCGGGCCGCATCCCCAGTGTGAACGCTGACCTGCTTGACGTACTGCAGCAGGTACCCACGTTCCGCCATCCGGTGGAGGTCATCCGCCAGCGTCTGCGGGAACTGCGCGACCAGCAGGAGCAGCTCCCGGCCAGCGCTGCGGCCCTGGAGGCCGTGGACCGACGCGTCAGCGAGATCGACGCGGCGTGGCACAAGCTCACAAGTGACGAGGTGCCCTCGGCCGTGATCGAGTTCCTGCGCCAGGCCGGGGTGGGTGGAGCGCCGCTCTCGCTGCTCACGGATGAGGTCCGCGACTGGCTGGTGTCGCGGCGGATCGATACCTCGTTCCGTATCCGCCTGGGGGGCGAGCGTGGCTACTAACGCCAACGCGCGCGAGCGGAGGGCGCGCGACTTCCTCGACCGGCTGGAACTGGCCGAGGCGCGCCTGCTCACCTGGGGAGTGGTGGACGGCGCCTTCACCCGCGAGGAACTCGACGAGCACGAGTACGCGTTCCTGTCCGGACTGAGAGAAGCGGTACCCCAGGGAGAGCTGGTGAACGACCTGCTCGACCGGCGGCTCCTTTTCGAAGTCGGCGGGGTGTTCCGTACGCGCATGGCAGAGTCTATCCGGTTGTTCGCGCGGCTGCGCCAGCTCTTTCCCGACCGCGACTGGCAGGTGGCGCCCACGTTGGTGGCCGACTACCGCTTCATGGTGCGCCCGCGCCTGTATCCCCACCGGCACATTCCGCCGGATGCGGTAGCCGACAGGCTCGCTGCGGAACTTGGCACGCTCCCCACTCTGCAGCGCGAGGCGCTCGGCGCCATGCTCGGGGCCGGAACCCCGGGCGAGTTGGAGCTCGCGGATTTCCAGTTCGAGGCGACCGCGCGGATGCTGGCCGACCTGGGGACCGGCCAGAGCCGCGGAATGATCGTCACCGTGGGCACGGGGAGCGGGAAGACGCTCGCCTTCTACCTCCCCGCGCTCACCCGCGTCGCATCGCAGGTTGAGCGGCGGCAGGCGTGGACGCAGGCCATCGCGCTTTACCCGCGCAACGAACTGCTGAAAGACCAGTTCACCGAAACATACCGCACCGCGCGGCGGCTTGACGCTGCGCTGAAGGCCGCCGGAAAGCGCAAGATCCGGATCGGCGCGTTCTTCGGCCTCACCCCGTCGTCCACGTTCGACGACGCCGTGAAGCGGGCTGGGTGGATCCCACAAGGGCGTGACTACATCTGTCCCTTCCTGCGCTGTCCCGTGTGCGACGGCGCCCTCGGCTGGTACGAAGGAGACATGCGCAAAGGCATCGAGCGCCTCCAGTGTACCGAGCGCCGCTGCTCGGGCGCGGTGGAAGCGGACGAGGTGCCGCTCACGCGCAAGTCGATGGAGAAGACGCCACCGGACCTGCTCTTCACCACCACGGAGATGCTCAACCGACTGCTGGGCGACTCGCAGTACGGCAAGCTCGTGGGCGTGGGCGCAGCGCGAACTCCCGAAATGATGCTGCTCGACGAGGTGCATACGTACGGCGGAGTGCACGGCGCACAGGTAGCCATGCTCCTGCGCCGCTGGCACTACGCCGTGGGGCGGTCGCCCATCCAATTCACCGGGCTGTCCGCAACCCTGCGCCATGCACCCGCGTTCTTCGCCTCGCTCACCGGGCTGGGCGAGCACCAGGTGGTCGAGATCGCTCCCCGCGAGGAGGACATGATGCAGGAGGGGATGGAGTATCAGCTCCTCCTGCGCGGCGACCCGGTCTCGGCCACCAGCCTGCTCTCCACGAGCATTCAGGCCGCCATGCTCCTGCGCCGCGTGCTGGACGTGCACGGTGCCCGTCGGACCGGAGGGCTGTACGGAGAACGGCTCTTCGTCTTCACTGACGATCTCGACGTCACCAACCGGCTCTACCATTCGCTGCTGGACGCCGAGGGGCTGGACGAGGGAGGCCGCCGCAAGCCCAAACGCGTTCCGCTCGCCGCGTTGCGTGAGTCCACCGGGACGGACGCGGCGCAGCGCCTGCCGGCCGGGCAGTCGTGGAAGGTGCCTGAGCAGATCGGCCACACGCTACGCGAGCCGCTCCGGGTGGAGCGCACCAGCTCGCAGGACCCCGGCGTAGAGCGCGACGCTGACATCATCGTCACCACCCCCTCGCTGGAAGTGGGGTACAGCGACCCGGCGGTGGGCGCGGTAATGCAACACAAAGCGCCTCGTGACATCGCCTCGTTCCTGCAGCGGAAGGGGCGCGCCGGACGCGTGCGCGCCATGCGTCCATGGACGGTGGTGGTGCTATCGGACTACGGGCGCGACCGCATCGCCTACCAGGGATACGAGCTGCTATTCAATCCCGTCCTGGAGCCGCACACCCTGCCAGTTCGCAACCGCTACGTGCTGCGGATCCAGGCGGCGTTCGCGTTCATGGACTGGATGTCCGGTAAGCTCCCGGCCGGCCTTCCGGCCGGAAGCCTCTGGCGCGACTTCGCCACCCCGCAGCGGCCAGACGATTCTCTCGACAAGAACCGCATCCCCCGGCATCAACACGAAAAGGAAATCCTGGGGCGGCTGATGGGCGGCGCGGAGCCGGCGCTCGAGGCGGAGTTGCTGAACTACGTCGCCGGCGCATTGCGGATTCCGCGTGAGGAGGCGGAGGCGCTGTTCTGGGAACCACCGCGCGCCCTGATCACGGCGGTGCTCCCGACCCTTCTCCGCCGGCTGGAGGCGAACTGGGGCGCGGTTGGGGATGGGAGTGCCCGGCAGACGGACGCGTACGTGCGCGACCACCCGCTACCCGAGTTCGTCCCCAAGAGCCTGTTCAGCGACCTGAACCTCCCGGAAGTCACCGTCGTCATTCCGGGCCGGCGTAAGAGTGATTCGCCGTCGGACCAGACAATGCCCGTCATCCAGGCGATCCGCGAGTTCGCGCCCGGCCGCGCTACCCGCCGCTTCGCCGTGCAGGACGCCGACATCAGCCACTGGATCGCGCCCACGCGCCTGGACACGCGCGAGCAGGATCTCCCCTTTCAAGACTTCTGTACCGAGTTCGAGGACTTGGGGGAGGTCCAGGCCGAGGGACCGGACGGCGCGGTGCAGACGCTCCGCTGTGTCCGCCCCTGGAAGCTGCGCACCACCAACGTTCCGAAGAACGTCGCCTCCACCTCCAACGCGTTCCCCGAATGGCGGAGCCAGCTGGCGCCCGCCGACGAGGGCGTGGTGGCCGAAGTTCCGCGGACCCCGCTCTGGAGCGGGCTGGTGCACGAGATCGCGTTCTTCACGCAGGTGCACAACTCCGCGGTGCGCGTCCGCCGCTTCTCCCTGGGCTCCAGCGCCACAGTCAAGCTGCGCGCCGGCACGTCGCACGACACGGCCATCCGCTTCACGGACGGCGAGACGGGGCTGCCCGCCGCAGTCGGCTTCTCGCAGGAGGTGGACGGAATCCGCTTCCGCGTTCGCCTGCCGTCCGGCTGGCGCGTGGCGCCGGACGCGAGCCCGGCCGAGACCGTGGGAGCGTTCAGGACGGCATACTTCCGCCACCGCGTGATGACCGATCCCGTGATAGGCCAGCACGCGAATTCGTTCCAGCGCGAGTGGCTGGCCCAGATCTACCTTTCCGCGCTCACGGCCACGGCGGCCAAAAACAACCTCCACCTGTCCGAAGCGCAGGAACTCGTCGTCAGCAAGGGCTTGGGCCGCGCGGCGGAGCGGGTTCTGAAGGTGATCTTTCGCTCTCTGGATGTCGAGGAGTTCCCCGCTGACGACGATGCAGTGGAAGCCGAGGGAGAGGAGGAAGCGCGGGAGTCGGCGCGAAACCGCAAGCGGCAGCGCGTGGAAAAGGAGTTCGCCGCGCTTTTCACCCGACCCGACGTGGGTCAGGCGCTGGCGGATAACGCCGCGGTGCTCTGGAACGCGCCGGACGAGGGATGGGACGCGTGGGCGCGCGAGCGCCTACTGTCCACCATCGGCGCGGCGTTCCTGGAGGGGTGCCGCCAGCTGTATCCGGAAGCGGCGGCGGGAGACCTGTACCTGGATCTCGGCTCCGGACCGCCCGCTCCGGGAACCGAGGTGCCCGTTGGCGACGTCTACGAGATCTGGATCACGGAAATCACCGGCGGCGGAGGCGGCGTGGTGGAGGAACTGCTTCGTCGCTACGCGTCCGATCCCCGACGCTTCTTTCACCTGGTGGAAGGCGCCCTGTCGCCCTCGGACTTCGAGCTGATCGACTCGGAGCTCACGCGCCTTCTGGAGTGGACCGAGACAGAGGTCGGCGTGCGTGACGCGCTAGCGTCCGTCCGCCAACCGCAGGGGCACCAGGACCTGCTCGACGCGGTTCACCACCTGCGCGATATGCTGTCGGAGCGCGGGCTGATGGTCACGCACGCGGTAATGAGCGGCATCACGGCCCGCGTGCTCCGACCTGCCTCGTCGCCCGAGACCGACGCCCTCCTGCGCGACTTGCTGCGCGAGTGGCACCGCCTGGAGCACATCCTAGGCATCGACATCGACGCGCGCGTGTTCGCGTACGTGTTGAGCCTGGAACCGGCCTGGGGTAAGCGCATCACGCATGTGAGCGCGGCCCAGCAAAGCGACGGCACCTGGGTCTTCCAGACCTTCTACGGCCTGCTGTGGCCCCGCGGCAACCTGGTCCGCTCGCGCGCGCTGAGCCCGTACAACCCGTTCGCAGGCCAGCCGCCCACCGACCGCACCTTCCTGCTGGACCTGCTGCGCGATGAGGAGCCATGGGTGGAGGTGAGCGACCCCGCCTGGCGCGAACGCCTTACCGAGGCGCTGGCCGGGTACGGCTCCGCCCGGCTGGTCGCTGTGCCGGACCAGCGTGCCCTGCTAAAGGCGTGCACGCTGGAGGTCGCGGCGGCTCCCGTCGAGGTCGGATTCCTGCAGCTGTATCCGCGCGTGCACGCGGTCCGGCGCGAGCCGGAGCGCCTGTCGGTGCGCGTGCACCTGCGCGAGGTGGTGCCGTGATCGCGCCCCCGCGGCACATCCACAAGCGCGGCGCGGCCGATGCCGTTCCCGACCTGCTGGAGACGATCTTCACGGCCGAGTTGGTTTTCCCCAGCCGCTGCCTGTGGATCGTTTCGCCGTGGATCTCCAACGTGAAGATCCTCGACAACGGCGCGCACGCGTACCAGTCGGTCGAGCCGTCGTGGCCGCAGGGGCCCGTCCACCTCGTCCCCGTTCTCCACAAGCTTCTGGAACTCGGCGGCGAGGTGGTGGTCGCCACGCGTCCGGACAACGGCAACGCAGGGTTTCTCGGCGCGTTGCGGAATGGATTCGAGCACCATCCCCGGCTGTCGGTGCGAACAGCAGAGGAACTGCACACCAAGGGTTTCCTGGGCGATTCGTTCTACCTGAGCGGTTCCATGAACCTCACCGTCCGCGGGATCGCGGTGAACGAAGAGGCGGTGGAGTATACGACCGACCCCGCGGTGATCGCCGAGACTCGACTGGAGTTCCGCGGCCGATGGGGAGGCGGCGCATGACCGCGGACCCGTCCAGCCCGGCGGTGGAAGCCTTTCTGGAGCGGTTCTTCGGAGGGGAGAACCGGATCGAACTGGAGGACGTGGAGGGGGCCACACCCGGCGCGCGTTGGGCGCGGCTGGGTCCGTGGGTGGCTCCACTGCGCCTTTCGCCACCCCAGCCCACTCTCCTCCCCTGCTGGCGGCGGTCGGGGCCGCGGGCGGGGCAAGTGGACTGGTACGCCCTGGTGTTCAGCGAACGGCAGTTGCGCGGCTTCAGCGAAGAATTGCTCGCCTTCGTGGGGCCTACCTACTCCACCTTCCGCGGCCACCATGCGCCCCTGGACCCCGCCGACCCGGTCGAGGCCGCCGTCCTGACGTTCACCGGCGGCCGTGGATTCCGGTTCCGCGCGGGGCTCAGCAAGGAAGATGGCGCGGCGATGTGGAAGGCGCTGGAGCGGTGGCGCTCGGTGCGCGGGCGGCGCCGCGAGCGGGCGCCCGAGGTTCCCCGCACCACCTGGCGGCTCCTGCGCGATTTCCAGATGTCGCTCCGCGCGGGGCAGCCGGACCTGGCCGAAGGCCACATGCGGGTACTCGAATCCGAGTGCCGGCTGGACGCGCGCAACCTCCTCTTCCTGCGCGTGCAACTCCTCGCCGAGTCCGGCCGTTGGAACGAGCTCCTGGCCCTTCCGGAGCTTCCCGACCTGTTGCGTATTCGCTATCCCGCCCCGGTCGCGCAAGCGTTGATCGAGGCAGTCTACCTCACGCGCTTGGCCAGCTTCGAGGCCGCCGGCGACGCGGCCGGCGCCGTGGCGTCCTTCCGCCGCGACATCCTCCCTGAATACGCGTCACTCTACGTCACGCGCCGGGGGCTGCGATCGTCCGAGGCGCTCGCGAGCTTCATGATCGCAGCCGTCGCTGGCGCCCCCCCAGACCGGCGCCAAGGCGAGGAAGTGCTGCAGATCGCCCAGGCTGAGGGGCTGGCAGGCGAGTTCATGCATGCGCTCGCCGCGCTCCTGCCCGCACCCGCCGCTAAGCCCGCAGCCGACCCGCTCTCGCTGGCCGTTGAGGCGGTACTCGACTCCGACTACGAGGCAGCCGTGACCTACGCGCAGGAGGCGCCGGCGGGGCTGCACCGCACGAGGATTCTGTTCGACTGCGCCCACGCCTTGGGTACCGTGCAGGCGGAAGCAGTCGCTGTCATGGCGCTCGATGACCTCCCGGAGGCGGAGCGGACCGCATTTCTCGCGATCCCGCTCAACCGTGAGTTCCACGCGCGTCTGGCCGGCACCGCCGCCGGGGTCGAGGCGCCCCTGGGCGGCGTTGCGGCCGTACCCGCCGACTGGGTGGCCTGGGTACGGCGCCTGAATACCGATCCGGCGTGGAGCCGCGCACGGGCGCTGCAGGTAGCGCAGCAGGGCGCGTTGGAGTGGAGCGTAGCGGCGTTGCGCGCCCACCCGGTTGCCGTCGACGAACTGGTCACAGCGCTTCAGGCGACCCGCTCGCCTGAGGCGGACGAAACGCTGCACCTGGCTCTACCCTCACTGATCGCGTACCTCCAGCGCGACGGGAACACGCCCTCGCGCGAGTTCGCCCCGCTTTACCAGGCGGCGATCGAGTTGCTGGTGATGGGAACGGTTGGTGGCGAGGAGGACCGAGCACTTTTCTTCGACCTGACCGCCGCGCTTCTGGCGCTCGGACTAATGCCGGAGCGGTACCGCTCGATCGTGGACGAGGCGGTCTCGTTGTGGGACCGCTACCACGCACCGGCCACGCTCACCTGGGCGCTCGATTACCTGGACCTCCTCCTCGCCCATCCATGCCCCGACACCGCCGCCCGCGCAGGGCTGCTACACGCGCTGCTCGGACGGCTGGGTGCCTTCCACCGCAAGGTCGACGATGAACAGTGGCGGATGCTGCGGCTACTGTGCAGCGACCTGGGCGAGCCGACCACATTCGAGGGACTCGGTGCCCCCCCGCCGGCCGTCACTGCCATCGAAACGGACCCGCTGGAGGCGCTCGGGAAACGTACGATCGCGATCTACACGCTGACGGAGAGCGCCGGACGCCGCGCTGCGGAGGTGCTCAAGCGCCGCGCGCCGGGCGTGCGCGTGGACTTATTTCACGATCTGGTCGGGAGCGACCGGCTGGAGCAGGCGGCGCGGAACGCGGACCTGTTCGTGGTCGTCACCGCTAGCGCGACACACGCCGCCACCGGGGTAATTGATGCGGAACGCCCGGCCAGCCGTCCTCTCCTCCGCCCGGCCGGGAAGGGGACCGCGAGCATCCTCCAGAGTATCCAGAAGTACCTTGAACAGAATTGAAGGTCAGTTCCCATCACCGTCGTCCACCTTGCGGTGCGCAACCGCGTGCAACATCTTGCACCACGATGTTACATGTCGCGACCTCCTGCACCGTCCGCTCCACCACGCTGCTCCACCCATGCCAATCATCCTGGAAGGCGTGACCTACCTATCTGTCACGGAAGTCGCGGGTTCGCTCGGCATTAGCCGGCAAACACTGTGGCGCTGGCGTGAAAGTGAGCGCGTTCCCGCCGGGCGAAGGTTTCGTGGTGGGCAGGTCCTGTTCACGCCCGGCGAGGTGCAGGCGATCCGCGACTACGCCAACCAAGTCGAGCCGATCTGTGGCATGTCGCCGGAGCAGTTGAAGCTGTTCACCCGCACCAGGTAGGGGACGAATGAAATCCAGGGAAAAGGCGGTCGTTCTCCTGAGCGGCGGGCTGGATAGCACGACCCTGTTCTATCAACTAGCAGCAGAGGGGTTCGAGGTCCGCGGGATCTCGGTCGACTACGGACAGCGGCACCGAAAGGAGATGGACTATGCCCGGCGCACAGCCGACCGGCTGGGCGCCCGTCACGACGTGGTCGACCTGACGGCCGTCACGCGCTTCCTCACCACCTCGGCGCTCACCAGCGCGGCGGTGGCGGTGCCCGAGGGGCATTACGAGGAGGGGTCGATGAAGCTCACCGTAGTCCCCAACCGCAACGCGCTGATGCTGAGCGTGGCGTACGCCGTGGCCGCAAGCGAGGGCGCCTCGATGGTCGCCACCGCCGTTCACGCCGGCGACCACACCATCTATCCCGACTGCCGGCGCGAGTTCATCGAGGCATTTCAATCGATGGAGGACGCCTCGCTGGGCGAGCATATCGAGCTCCACACGCCCTTCCTGCACGTCGACAAGGTGGCCATCGCTCGGGAAGCGGGGCGGCTAGGCGTGCCGCTGGACGAGACCTGGTCGTGCTACCAGGGCGGCGAGCGCCACTGCGGGCGCTGCGGCACCTGCGTGGAGCGCGCTTGGGCAATCGCCGAAGCGGGCCTTTACGATCCCACGCTGTACGCCGACGAGGCGTTCTGGCGGCAGGTGATGCTTGAGCGTGTAGCGGTGGGCTGACCAGGCGGAGAAGACATGGACATCTTCAAGGAATTCACCTTCGAGGCTGCGCACCGGCTCCCAAACGTTCCGCCCGGACACAAGTGCGCGCGGCTGCACGGCCACAGCTTCCGCGCCGAGATCCACGTCCGCGGCGGGGTGGATCCGGAACTGGGGTGGGTGATGGATTTCGCCGATATCAAGAGCGCCTTCCAGCCCTTCTACGATCAACTCGACCACCACTACCTAAACGAGGTGGAGGGGCTGGAAAACCCCACCAGCGAGAATCTGGCGCGGTGGATCTGGACCCGGCTCGTGCAACTCCTTCCCGGTCTGAGCCGCGTGGTCGTGCGCGAGACGTGCACCTCGGGGTGCGTCTACACCGGGCCGGAGCCGCATGCCGGCTGAGCGGCCCGATCCCTCCCGCGAGCGCGCCGCGCCGGAGCCTCGCGGATGAGCGCGGACGTCGTCCACATCATCCTCACCTGCACCAAGCGCAAGAC
>DASTNU010000852.1:0-6242 GCA_035720605.1 Longimicrobium sp.
GCACGAGGGGGCCGGCCCAGCGCCCGGCGATTGAGGCTCCGCGCCCGGCGGTTGAAACCGCTGCTGGAAGGTCACGAAGTCCGCCTGCGCGGACTCGCGTTGGCGGGATCGCGGCGCGCGACGGGGCACCAGGTGGGTGAGGGTTGGTGCACGAGGGGGCCGGCCCAGCGCCCGGCGGTTGAAACCGCTGCTGGAAGGTCACGAAGTCCGCCTGCGCGGACTCGCGTCGGCGGGATCGCGGCGCGCGGCGGGCCACCAGGTTGGGATGGTAGGTTCCTCGGTCGGCGCCAGGGGGTCGCGCGGGAGGGTGGTTTCGCGCGGCGCCTCCCTCGGAATGACAGTTTCGAGTGTCGGACGCAGTTCTCCCCTCTCCCGCGCAGTTTGCGGGAGAGGGGCCGGGGGTGAGGGGTCCGCGCGCAGCGCGACGCCGTAAAAGCCGGCCGTACCGCAATCACGGCCCGACCAAGAGTACGCCACCGCCGTCGCAGGCTATTCCCTATTCCCTATTCCCTGCCCCTGAGATGACCCGACGACCGCGCCTGAACTTCCGCGAGATGTTCAACATGAGCTTCGGCTTTCTCGGCATCCAGTTCGGCTGGGGGCTGCAGCTCGCGAACATGTCCGCCATCTACCAGCGGCTGGGCGCCAGCCCGGAGGAGGTGCCGATCCTGTGGCTGGCGGCGCCGGTCACCGGCCTGCTGGTGCAGCCGATCGTGGGCGCGCTCAGCGACCGCACCTGGGGGCCGCTGGGGCGGCGGCGGCCGTACTTCCTTACCGGCGCCATCCTGGCCAGCATCGCGCTCTTCTTCATGCCCACCAGCAGCGCGCTCTGGATGGCGGCGAGCCTGCTGTGGATCCTGGACGCCTCCATCAACATCTCCATGGAGCCGTTCCGCGCCTTCGTGGCCGACAAGCTCGACGCCAGCCAGCGGACGGCCGGCTTCGTGATGCAGTCGTTCTTCATCGGCGTGGGCGCGTCGCTCGCCAACGCGCTGCCGTTCCTGTTCCGCGCGATGGGCGTCACGGGCAACACCGAGAGCGGCATCCCCCTCACGGTGAAGTACAGCTTCCAGGTGGGCGCCGTCGTCTTTCTGCTGGCCGTGCTGTGGACCGTCTTCACCACCACCGAGTTTCCGCCCGAGGACATGGCGGCGTTCGAGCGGTCCCGGCGCAGCGGCACCCCGCTCGGGCGGCTGGGCGCGCTGTTCGCCGAGATCGGCAGCGCCATCCGCGAGATGCCCAGGACCATGAAGCAGCTGGCCGTGGTGCAGTTCTTTACCTGGCTGGGCCTGTTTTGCATGTGGATGTTCTTCGGCCTGACGGTGGCGTCGCACGTGTTCGGCGTCAGGGACACGCAGTCGGACGGGTACGCGCAGGGGATCGAGTGGGGCGGCCTGATGTTCTCCGTCTACTCCATCGTCTGCTTTGCCGTGGCGTTCATGCTGCCCAAGCTCGCGGCCGCGACCAGCCGCAAGATGACGCACGCGGTGGCGCTGGCCTGCGGCGGGCTGGGGCTGCTGGGCGTGTACATGATCCACGACCGGTACCTGCTGGTGCTGACGATGGTGGGCGTGGGCATCGCCTGGGCGTCCATCCTGTCGATGCCGTTCGCCATCCTGGCCGGCGCGCTGCCGCCCAACCGCATGGGCGTGTACATGGGCGTCTTCAACTTCTTCATCGTCATCCCCGAGATCCTGGCCGCGCTGCTGTTCGGGCGCATCATCCGCACCTTCTTCGGCGAGAACAACCCCAACGCGTCGCTCTACATGGTGATGGTCGGCGGCGTGTCGATGCTGGTGGCCGCGGCGCTGGTGATGATCGTGGACGACGTGGGCGACCGCGACATCGACGAGGCGGCGGTGATCGAGGCGGACGAGCACGAGCCGTTCGGCATCCAGGGCTCCGCGCAGCCCGTCCCCAGCACCGGGCTGATCGACGAGGAGCCGAAGGATCCGCGGAGCTGAGCGATTTTCTCACGCGGAGGACATGAAGGAACAACGGGAGGACGCGGAGGGGGTTCGAGACCCTCCGCGTCCTCTCGACTTTCCTCCGCGTCCTCGGCGTGAAATACTTCTCCGACGCTCGATCGGCACCGTCGACAGGACCATCCATGGACCAGGACGCCATCATCCGGTACGTCGCCGACACCTTCGCCGGCGTGGACGTCGTCCGGCCGCAGGCGGGGAGCGGCGCACCGGAGATCGCGTGGGGCGACACGTTCTTCATCTACGATCCCCAGCGGAGCCTCGAAGGTACGGCCCAGTTTCCGTTCGCCACGATCGTGACCAAGGACTACGGCGACTTCGACCGCGCCAGCGACCTGGACCGCCCGGGCGTGTTCCGGCTGAACGTCGGCGTGGGCAAGGAGACGTACCGCGCGCTCTTCGGCCGCCAGCCGTCCCCGCCCGGCGACGCCGGCCGCGTGGACACCGGCCACGACTTCACGGAGCTGGACCGCATCCTTCCGCACCCCGTCTACGCACCGCAGTCGTGGGTGTGCATCCTGAATCCCAGCGCGGGCACCTTCGAGGCGGAGGTGCGCCCGCTCCTCGCGGACGCCTACGAGCTCGCCGTGGGCCGGTTCAACCGGCGCGTGGGCCGGGAGTAGATGGCCGCGTGAACGGGGGCGATCGCGGGATGCGGTGGCGCGGCGCGGTCGCGCTCGTCGCGCTGCTCGCGGCGGGGGGCGGATGCGCCCCGCCGCCGCTGCCGTCGGCCGCCGGTCCGGCCGTCGTCGGGTGGTACGACCCCGCGCGCGAGCTTGGGCCGCTCTTCCACGACGTGCAGATGGTGGGGGTGTTCGTGGACTCCAAGACGTTCGTGGACGCCCGCCCGCTCGTCCCGCCGGCGGAGATCGCCCGGCGGTACCGGGCGGAGCGCCGGCGGCGCGGATTCGACCTGCACGCCTTCGTGGAGCGGCACTTCGAGCTTCCGCACGCCGCCGGCGAGGGGTTCCGCACCGACCCTTCCCGGACGATGGAGGAGCACCTCCGCGCGCTCTGGCCCGCCCTCACCCGCCCGCCGGACAGGGGGCTCCCGCAGTCATCCCTCATGCCCCTGCCCAACGCGTACGTCGTCCCCGGCGGTCGCTTTCGCGAGGTCTACTACTGGGACTCGTACTTCACCATGCTGGGGCTGGTGGAGAGCGGGCGGACGGACCTGGTGCGCAGCATGCTGACCAACTTCCTGTACCTGGTGCGCGTCACCGGCCACGTTCCCAACGGCAACCGCACCTACTACGTGAGCCGCAGCCAGCCGCCGTACTTCGCCGCGATGGTGGGGCTGTACGCGGCGGCCACGGACACGGCGCAGGCGCTGCGGTACCTCGACGTGCTGGAGCTGGAGCACGCCTTCTGGATGGACGGGGCCGACCGGCTCGCCCCCGGCCAGGCGCACCGCCGCGTGGTGCGCCTGCGCGACGGCTCCCTGCTGAACCGCTACTGGGACGATCGACCGGAGCCGCGGCCGGAGTCGTACCGCGAGGATTACGCGCTGGGAGAGACGCTGCCGGAGCCGCACCGCACGGCGTTCTACCGCAACGTGCGCGCGGCGGCGGAGAGCGGGTGGGACTTCAGCAGCCGCTGGATGCGCGACCCCGCCGAGCTGCGCTCGCTGGAGACCACGGAACTGGTGCCGGTCGATCTCAACAGCCTGCTCTACCACGCCGAGCGCACCATCGCCGCGCTGCGCGCCTTTCGCGCCGGGCCGGGGGACGCGGAGGCGGCGGCGCGCTTCGCCTGGATGGCGGAGGAGCGCCGCCACGCGCTGCTGGCCGCCGCGTGGGACCCGGCGGAGGGCTTCTTCTTCGACGTGCGCTGGCGACGGGGCGAGCGGGTGACGGACCGGCCCACGCTGGCGGCCGCGGCGCCGCTCTACTTCGGGCTCGCGACGCCGGAGCAGGGGCGGGTGGTGGCCGCGCGGCTGGAGCGCGACTTCCTGCGCCCCGGCGGCTTCGTGACGACGACGATCGCCTCCGGCCAGCAGTGGGACGCGCCGAACGGCTGGCCGCCGCTGCAGTGGCTGGCGATCGAAGGCGTGCGCCGCTACGGCCACGCGGCGCTGGCGGATACGGCGCGCTCCCGCTGGCTCGCGCTGAACCGCCGCACCTACGCCATGACGGGGAGGATGACGGAGAAGTACGACGTGGTGGATCCCACGCGCGAGGCCGGCGGCGGCGAGTATCCCACGCAGGACGGCTTCGGCTGGACCAACGGCGTCGCGCTCGCCCTCGCCGCCCAGGAGCGCCGGCAGACCGCCATCATCCCCCCACGCCATCGTCCCTGGCCCGCCGCACGATCCCAGCGATAGGCGGGCTCTACAAGATCAGGCCTCACGCAGAGTCAGCAGAGTCAACGGAGTTCGTACTCCGCTAACTCCGTTGACTCCGTGTGAGGCCAACCTGTTTTCCGGTCGTGCAGGGTGGATCCTGCCCGATCGGGCAGCGACTCCGTAACATTTGTTAGAGTTACTTGCTAAATCGGGATCGGCGTGGTTATGGTTGGTGGAGTGCTGATCCGGACGCCTTTCCGCCGACGCACGATGCGCAAGATCAACACACGCCAATTCCATCGCGCCACCCGCTCCACGCCGCGCGAGATCAACCGCAAGATCGTGCTGAACCTGGTGCGCGAGAACCAGCCCATCTCCCGGGCGGACCTCGCGCGGCGGATGCACGTGTCGCGCGGGCTCATCACGCAGATCGTGGACGAGCTGATCGCCACGGACGTGGTGTTCGAGGGCGCCACCGCCAACGCGCCGCGCGGCCGCAAGCCCAGGCTGCTGCACGTGCACGCGCGCGACCGCTGGTGCGTGGCGGTGGACGTGCGCTTCGGCCGCACCTTCGCCGCGCTCAGCGACCTGGACGGGCGTCCGGTGGCGCTGGAGAGCTTCGACACGCCGCACGATCCCGACGCGCTGGTCGCCGAGCTGGCGGCGCGGGTGCGGCGGCTGATCGACGGCAACGACGTGGGCGAGTGCGAGGGGATCGGGATGGTGGTGCCGGGGATGATCCACCGGCGCACCGGGCACATCCTGAACTCGCCGCAGCTGGGGTGGCGCGACGTGGCCATCCGCGAGGCGCTGGCGGAGGCCACGGGGCTGCGCGTCTTCATCGAGAACGCGCCCATCGCCTGCGCGCTGGCGCACATGTGGCTGCCACCCTTCGCGGGCGACGGCGCCGACAACTTCGTCTACGTCACCGTGAGCGACGGGGTGGGCGTGGGGGTGGTGGTGGACGGCGAGGTGTTCCGCGGCCACGGCGACACCGCCGGCGAATTCGGCCACGTCCCGCTGAGCCTGGACGGCCCGCAGTGCATGTGCGGGCTGCGCGGCTGCTGGGAGGCGTACACCTCCAACGTCGCCACCGTGGCCCGCTACTTCGGCCTGAACGCCGTGGCGCCCGGGGACCGCGAGCGGCTGCGGTCCAGCGGCTTCACCATGGAGGACCTGGTGGCGCGCTTCCGCAGCGGGGATGCGGCGGCGCGGTCGGCGCTGCTGGAGACGGGGCGCTACCTGGGGATCGGGCTGGCGGGGATGGTGACGGCGCTGAGCCCCGCGCGCATCATCGTGGGCGGCGAGATCACGGCGGCGTGGGACCTGATCGAGCCGGAGGTGCGGCAATGGGTGCGCGAGCGCACGCTCACCGCCGCCGCCGCGGAGACACCCATCGCCGCCGCTCCCGCCGGTGGCACTCCCCGCCTGCGCGGCGCCGCCGCCCTCCTGGTCGCCCGCCGCTTCGCCGCGCCCCGGGTGGCGTAAGAACGAAAACAGCACTCACGCAGAGCAGCGGAGATTCAGAAGCAGGGGGAGGCATTCCTCAGCTTCCCTGCCTCTCCGCTGCTCTGCGTGAGTGCTGTTCTTCCCGACTCGATCGCAGAAGGAGACGCCGAGGCGGCGGGGCGGTGTGGACGACCTGATTCGCGAGCGCTGCTTCGCCTCAGGAACGATCACTTTGGGCATCAAATTCATTGACATCCTGGTGTACGCGCGGTATGCTATAGGTTAGATGATAATCGTTTTAAGACATAATAATTATGTTTACGGCCAGTGGCAGCAAGGGGCGCCGCGACGAACGATTCCAAGGCGGCGCGTCCGGCGAGATGCCTGTGACGCGCGTGTTTCCGGTCTTTCTTCCCCGTTTTCCGGAGGGACCCATGAGAAGACCACGCCTGCATCTGCTTGCCCCGGCCGCCGTTCTGCTGGCCGGCGCATGCGCCGACCTCCCCACGGGGGTCGAGGTGCCG
>DASTNU010000853.1:0-4255 GCA_035720605.1 Longimicrobium sp.
GGGTACGCGGACGTCGGCCTCAAGCAGGCCATCGACCAGGGGATCATCCCGGGCCCGCGGATGCTGGTCGCCGGACCCGCCATCGTGGCGACGGGCGCGTACGGGCCGCGCGTGCTGGCGGTGGATCATCCCTCCCCGCGGGGCGCGCAGGAGGCGGACGGCGCGGAGCTCACCCGCGTGGTGCGCGAGCAGATCGGCGGCGGCGCCGACGTGGTGAAGCTGTACGCGGACTACCGCTGGGGCCCCGGCCAGACGCCGCGGCCCACCTTCACCCTGGACGAGCTGCGGCTGGCGGTGGAGGTGGCGGGGAGCTCGGGGCGGCCGGTGGTGACCCACGCCGCAACGGCGGAGGGGATGCGGCGCTCCGTCCTGGCCGGCGCCGCCACCATCGAGCACGGCGACGGCGGGACGGACGAGGTGTGGCGGCTGATGCGGGAGCGGGGCGTGGCCCTCTGCCCCACCCTGGCGGCGGGGCACGCCGTCTCGCGGTACCGCGGCTGGCGGCCGGGGGTGGACGCGGAGCCGGAGCGCGTGCGGACGAAGCGGGCCAGCTTTCGCGCGGCGCTGGACGCGGGCGTGACCATCTGCTTCGGCAGCGACGTGGGCGTGTTCGCGCACGGCGACAACGCGCGCGAGCTGGAGATGATGGTGGAGTACGGGATGCCCGCCCTCGACGCGCTGCGCGCCGCCACCTCGGTGAACGCGCGCGTCCTGCGCCTGCCGGACCGCGGCCGCGTGGCCCCCGGCCTGCTGGCGGACCTGGTCGCCGTCGATGGAGATCCCACCCGCGACATCTCCGCCGTCCGCCGCGTGCGCCTGGTGATGCAGGGCGGCCGCGTCGTCCGCCAGGATTGAGCGGCCCGGGACCAACCGGTGCAAAGCGGCACCTCCCCAGTCACGAACAGGCCGTTGTTTTCCCGAGGGAGCGCACGCGAGTAATCCCACATCCGGAAAAACACCGCGCCTGAAGACCGCGTGATCCCTCCCCTCACGCGGCTGCAATTGCGTCGACCCCGCCGCCGCCAGACGAGCGAGAGCCCCGGCGCCGCACTGGCGCCGGGGCTCCTCGCTTGAGAGAGGCCCTGCCCGAGATCCGCCGTCAGGAGCCGACGCGCAGGGTCATCCGCGGCGCCCGCTCGGCAGAGGCCAGGCGGCTGGCGCCCGGCTCCACCCGCACGGACATGGCGGGGAGCACGCACGGCTCCTCCGCCGTGCCGCAGGCCACGAGCCCCTCCGCCGCCGGCTCGGGCGCCGGCTGCGCCATCACGGCGACCGGCTCCAGCGTGCACGGCTGCGCCTCCGTCCCGCAGGTGGCGAGCCCCTCCGAGCGCTCCGGCATCCCGTAGCCCAGGGCCGACTCGGCCAGGGTGAAGATGGTGAGGCCCAGGAGCAGGCCCGCGAAAGCGTTGCGCACGTTGCGCGTCTCGGTATGGATCATGGCTGCCTCGTCAAAAGCGATTGGGGTGTCGGTCCGTCGTTGCCGCGTCCGTATAGACGTAAAAGCGGGGAAAAAAGTTTACGCCGCCGCATTAGCCCGGGATTAGGCGCTCGCGGGGCCCGGCGAACGTCCCGCCCGGGCGAAAGCGCACATCTCCAGAAATCATTGCAGCGCAATCAGTTGCATGGAACGAGACGCGCCGGTGTCCGCGGCCGCGCTACCCGGCATCATCCGTGCGACCTATGTTGCAGGCCAGTGATATCCCGGCCGCGGCGAGGGTCCCCGAGAGATCTCGGGCGTTCGCGCGGCCGGACTACCTTCCTGCGTATGGCGCCAACGCATCGTGTGATCCTTCTCCTGCTCGCCGCCGCGACCGGGGTGCTCCCGGCGGCGGCGCACACGCAGGATTCCGTGACGGTGGTGGCGGGGGCGGAGTACCGGGCGGGATCGCTGCAGCGGTTCCTGTGGGGCAGCAACTACCGCGACCTGTGGACGCGCCCCGTCCGGGCCCCGGTGCTCGATCCCGACACCTTCGCGGGCGGGCTGACGCCGCTGCGGGCGGGGGGCGACTTCGCCAGCAACACGCTGCACCTGCTGGGGGCGGACGGGCGGCGCTACGTCTTCCGGTCGATCAACAAGGACGTGTCCAAGGGGCTGGGGCCGGAGTTCGCGGGCACGCTGGTGGAGTGGGTGGTGCAGGACCAGGTGAGCGCCTCGCACCCCGCCTCCCCCGCGCTGGCCTCGCCGCTGCTCCGGGCCGCCGGCGTGCTGCACGCCCGGCCCCGGATGGTGGTGATGGCGGACCGCGCGTCGCTGGGCGCCTGCCGCCAGCGCTTCGCCGGGCTGGTGGGCTTCATCGAAGAGCGCGCGGACGAAAACGATCCACAGGAGGAGGGTGAGGAGGACGAGGACAGCTCCGCCGGGGAAGAGGGCGAGGCGGTCGATCCGCTCACCCGGAGCTGCGGCGTGCCCACGCGCGAGGGGCAGCTGGACGGGCCGGAGTTCGCGGGGGCGGACGTGGTGAAGGGGACGGAGGGGTTCCTGGACGACCTGGAGGACAGCCCCGTCAACCGGCTGGACAGCCGCGCCTACCTGGCCGCGCGGCTGATGGACGTCTACATGGGCGACTGGGACCGCCACGAGGACCAGTGGCGGTGGGCGCGCTTCGACCGCGGCGACCTGCGCCTGTGGCGGCCCATTCCCCGCGACCGCGACAACGCGTTCGTCAACCACGAGGGCGTGCTCCTATCTCTCGCCCGCGCGAAGTTCATCCGCAACGTGCGCTTCGACGACGAGTTCCCCAGCCTGACGGGGCTCACGGTGCAGGCGGAGCCGCTGGACCGCCGGCTCCTCTCCGACCTGCCCCGCCCTGTGTGGGACTCCGTGACCGCCGGGCTGCAGGCGCGGCTGACGGACGCCGCGATCGAGGAGGCCGTGGCCGCGCTGCCGCCGGAGTACCAGGCGGCGCAGCGCGCGGAGCTCGCCCGCATCCTGCGCGCGCGGCGGGAAGCCCTGCCGGAGCAGGCGGCGCGCTTCTACACGCGGCTGGCGCTGAACGTGGACGTGCACACCACCGACGCGGACGAGGTGGCCGTCATCGACCGCCACCCCGACGGCTCGGTGGAGGTCACGGTGACGGGCGCCGGCGATCCCGAGCAGCGCTTCGTCACCTTCCGCCGCCGCTTTCTCCCCGACGAGACGGACGACGTGCGGCTGTACCTGCACGGCGGCGACGACCGCGCGGTGGTGCGCGGACCCGGCCACGGCGTGGGCGTCCGCGTCGTCGGCGGCGGGGGCGACGACGTGCTGGCGGACTCGTCGCGCCCTTCCGGCGTCTCCTTCTACGACGACGGCGGCGACACCCGCTTCGTCCGCGGCCCACAGACGAACGTGGACAGGAGCGAGTGGGACGCGCCGCCGGACACCTCCGCCATCACCGGCCACCGCACCTACCGCGACTGGGGGTGGAGCACCTCGCTCTTCTCTCCGTACCTGGACTGGAAGCGCGGCGCGGGGCCGGTGATCGGCGCGGGGCCGCACGTCACCCAGTACGGCTTCCGGCGCCATCCCCACGCGTACGAGGCCCGCGCCTACGCGGCCTGGGCGCCCACCGAGACCCGCTTCCTGGTGGCCGGGAGCGCCGACCTGCACCCCGAGAACGCGCGCCACTGGTGGTCCGCCGAGCTCTACGGGTCCAACCTGGAGAACGTGCGCTTCTTCGGCTTCGGCAACGACACGGACGAGGACGTGCCGCGCGAGCTGCAGGACACCTGGCTGCAGCAGGTGCGCGCGGAGGCGACGCTGCACCTGCCGATCGGCGGGCGCGGCGTGCTGGAGGTGGGGCCGGTGCTGCAGTGGACGGAGCCGGAGGTGGAGGCGGGGAGCCCGCTGGACCTGGAGCAGCCGGCGGGGATCTACGAGTTCGGCCAGCTGGGCCTGCGGGCGGACGCGGAACTGGACGGGCGCGACGTGCCGAGCTTTCCGCGCCGCGGCTGGCGTCTGGAGGCGGGCGGCGCGGCGTACCCGGCGGCGCGGGGAGAGGCGTTCGGCGAGGCGCACCTGATGGCGGCCACGTACCTGTCGCTGGGCCGCGGCCCGGTGCTGGCCCTGCGCGCGGGCGGCAAGCACGTGTGGGGCGACTATCCGTTCTACGAGGCGGCGTTCCTGGGCGGCGGCAGCACGCTGCGCGGCTACACCGGCCAGCGCTTTGCGGGGGATGCGATGGCGTTCGGCGGGGCGGAGCTGCGGGTGCCGCTCTTTCGCATGAACCTGGGGCTGCGCGGCACGGTGGGGGTGATGGGGCTGGGGGATGCGGGG
>DASTNU010000854.1:0-2034 GCA_035720605.1 Longimicrobium sp.
ACCGACATCCGCCTGGTGGTGACGGCGCTGGCGGAGGCCGCAGGGCTGAACCTGGTCTACGGCGACATGCCGCAGCGCACGGTCCACCTGCGGACGTCGACGCCGGTCCCCGTGGAGCAGGTGCGCCTGTACCTGGAGAACCTGCTGCGCGCCAACCAGATGGAGCTGCGCGACGAGGGCGGCGGGCTCCTGCGCATCGTCTCCACCGGCGCGCCCCCCGCGCCCGCGGCCGACCCGCAGGCCTACCCCGCCGCCGGCCGGGGGCCGCCCGGGGCGATGGCGATCTTCGTCCATCCCATGCGCCACGCGCCGGCGGAGGACGTGGCCCGCAGCCTGGGCGCGCTCTTCGGCATCGGCGACGGTGCGTTCGGCGGGGCGGAGCGGCCGCGCTCGCTGACGGACGAGCTGCGCGACCAGGCGATCCGCCCGGAGGGCCAGCCGGCCGCGGCGCCGCGGGACGGCGCGCAGGGGATCTCGGCGATGCTCAGCGGGCCCGTCGCCATCTTCCCCGACCAGCGCACCAACTCGCTCCTCATCCGCGCCTCGCGCGCCGACTACCAGACGCTGGCGGACGCCATCACCCGGCTGGACACGCGGCCGCTGCAGGTGCTCATCGAGGTGGTGATCGCCGAGGTGCGGCGCGACCGGCAGTTCGGCCTGGGCGTGGACTTCCGCATTCCCGACCAGCCGGTGGACGGCCGCGACGAGGTGATCGGCGGCGAGCTTCCCGGCGGCGGCTCCGCGGGGGACGCGGTGCTGCGCATCATGCGGCTGGGCGCGGTGGACGCCAACGTGGTCCTGCGCGCCATCGCCGCGTCGGGGGACGTGACCATCCTCTCTCGCCCCGTGGTGCTGGCGCAGAACAACGAGGAGGCGCGGATCATGGTGGGCGACCAGCGGCCGTTCATCCAGATCTCCCGCGCCCTGCCGACGGACAACGCCGCGCGCGACCAGGTGATCCAGTACCGCGACGTGGGGACGCGGCTCACCATCCGCCCGACCATCAACCCGGACGGCTACGTGACGCTGACCGTGCTGCAGGAGGTGAGCACCGCCACGGACGTCACGCAGTTCGGCGCGCCGGTGATCAGCACGCGCGAGGCGGAGACGCGGCTGCTGGTGAAGGACGGGCACACGGTGGTGATCGGCGGGCTGATCGACCACACGCGCACCAGCACGGCGTCCGGCATCCCCCTGCTGAAGGACCTGCCGCTCGTCGGGCCGCTGTTCCGCTCGACGACGCGGCGGAACAACGTCAGCGAGCTCTTTCTCTTCCTCATCCCCCACGTCCTGTACAGCGACGACGACGTGGACAGCGCCACGCAGCGGGTGCGCGACCGCTCGCCGCGGCTGGACGACGCGCTCCCCGACTCCATCCCCCTCTACTGGGACATCCGCGCGGACACGATGTCCGCCCCGCCGCCCGCGGAGCCCCGCCCGCAGGCCTCGCCGGACCAGGCCTCGGTGGATGGGATCCCGGTGGATGGATGGGCCGCGCTCGCCATCGATCGATCGATGCGGCGCAGATCGGGACGCCTCCGGGCGAGGCGGCGATCGCCCGCCGCACCCGCGCTAGAGGGAGGGACCACGTGGTCAGAATGACAGCGATCCCCAGGCGCGGGGTTTCTCCGGGTTCGGGATCACCCCGTCATCCCGTCACCGCCGGCTTCACCCTGGTGGAGGTGATGACCGTGGTGCTGGTGATGGGGATCGTGGCCGCGGTGGCGGTCCCCGCGCTGCGCCCGCCGCGCGAGCAGAGCGCCGGCGCCGCCGCGGAGGCGCTGCGCCGGGTCTACGCGGATGCGCGCGCCGCGTCCGCCGCGCGCGGCGTCCCCGTGGTCGTGGTGCTGGAGACGGCGACGGACTCGTTCGCCGTCTACGCGGAGCGGGAGTCGGGCGTCCGCGAGCTGGTCCGCGCGGGGCGGCTTCCGCTTCCGCCGGACGGATCGGTGCTGGGAGGACGCGAGGGCCGCGCGCACGCCCGCTTCACCCCGCTGGGCCGGGCCCGCGCGGACCGCGTGACACTGGTGGACG
>DASTNU010000855.1:0-2112 GCA_035720605.1 Longimicrobium sp.
AGGTGCGTGCCCCCGCCGTGCTGCTGCAGCGCTTTCGCCTCCCCTCCCCGGGGCTCCTCTGGGGCGCGGTGGGGGTCGTCGCACCCCCCGCGGACGCGCGCCTGCTCTCCGCCGCCACGCAGGGCGGCGAGACGCTGGTCCGCTACCAGCTGGGCGCGGACGTGTTGGAGTACCGCGCCCGCGGCGGCCGGCTGCACTCCGTGCGGCGGCTGAGCGGGGGCGGCGTGGCGGAGTCCATCGACCTCACCTGGGGAGACCAGGGGCCCGCCCGCGCGCAGTACCGCGACTGGGCCGCCTTTCGCAACCTGACCCTGACGCCAGAGCAGTCCACCGATGTCGAGTCGTTCCCCGAAGATACCTGGACGCCGCCGGGCACCTGAGCTGGCGGCCGTCCTCCTGGCGCTCTCCCTGCTCGCCGGCTGCATGTACAGCTTTACCGGCGGCGGGCTGCCCGGCCATGTGCGCCGCGTGTACATCGAGCCGTTCGACAACGAGACGCCGTACCAGACGCTGACCTCGGACCTGCTGCGCGAGATGCAGAGCAAGCTGCCGGGGAGCCTGGGCGTGCGCCTTTCGTCCCAGCAGAACGCCGACGCGGTGGTGCGCGGCAAGATCAACTCGGCGGAGGAGCAGACCACCAATTTCGATCCCACGCCGGACCCCACCGGCCGCATCCAGCGGCTGGAGGCGCAGGTGCAGATCAGCTTCGACGCCGAGATCTACGACGTGCGCAACGACGTCCTCCTCTGGCGCGGCAACGGAATCACCGCCATCGGCAACTTCGAGCCCGGGCGCGAGGACGTGGACGACGGGCGGCGCAAGGCGCTGGAGCAGGTGGTGCAGAAGATGATCGAGGGGGCGCAGTCGCAGTGGTGACCCCGCCGGCGCTGCGCGTCGCCTCGCGCGGCAGTCCGCTCGCGCTCTGGCAGTCGCGCGCGGTGCAGTCCGCCCTGCAGGCCGCCGACCCCGCCCTGCAGGTGGAGATCGAGGTCGTGAAGACGACGGGGGACGTGATCCAGGACGTCCCCCTGGCGAAGATCGGCGACAAGGGGCTCTTCACCAAGGAGCTGGACGCCGCGCTGCTGGACGGCGCGGCGGACCTGGCCGTCCACTCGCTCAAGGACGTCCCCACCCGCCTGCCGGACGGCCTGGCCCTCGCCGCCGTCACCAGGCGCGAGGACCCGCGCGACGTCGTCATCCTTCCCTCCGGCACGAGCGGCGGGCTGTACTACCTGAAGCGGGGCGCCAGGGTGGGCACCAGCTCCCTCCGCCGCCGCGCGCAGCTACAGGCGCTGCGCACCGACCTGGACATCGCCGACCTGCGCGGCAACCTCAACACCCGGCTGGCCAAGCTGGACGCCGGCGCGTACGACGCCATCGTCCTGGCCGCCGCGGGGGTGCTGCGCCTGGGCTGGGCGGAGCGCATCGGCCAGTACCTGGACGCGCCGGCCTGGCTCCCCGCGGTGGGGCAGGGGGCGCTGGCCGTCGTCGCCCGCGCGGACCGGGCGGAGGTGCTGGAGCGCCTGCGCGCGGTCCACGATCCCGTCTCCGCCGCCTGCACCGCCGCCGAGCGATCCCTGCTGCGCGCGCTGGAGGGCGGCTGCCAGGTGCCGATCGGCGCGCTGGGCACGGTGGATGGCGATCGCCTGACCCTGCACGGCCTGGTCGCGGGGCTGCAGGGGGAGCGGATCATCCGCGTCCGCGAGTCCGGCCCCGCCGGCGAGGCGGAGGAGATCGGCCGGCGCGCCGCGGACGCGCTCCTGGCCCGCGGCGCGGGGGAGATCCTCGACGCCATCCGCGCCGCCGCCGCGCCGGAGCCCGCCGCCCCGTGAGAAAGCCGATCCCTCCCGCCGAAAAGGTCCTTTCCCGCGAGCAGGTGGTGCTGCGCTACGGGCCGCCGGGGCGAGCGCGCGTCGTCTTCACCAACGGCGTGTTCGACCTCCTGCACCGCGGCCACGTGGAGTACCTGCACGCCGCCCGCGCGCTGGGCGACGCGCTGGTCGTGGGCGTGAACACCGACGCCTCCGCGCGGCGGCTGGGAAAGGGGCCGGACCGGCCGGTCAACGGCGAGGACGACCGCGCCTTCGTCCTGGCCGGGCTGGGCTGCGTGGA
>DASTNU010000856.1:0-3090 GCA_035720605.1 Longimicrobium sp.
CCGTTCTCCCTTCCCCCACGCAGTTTGTGGGGGAAGGGCCGGGGATGGGGGGCGCCCGCGGCTACACCGCAGCATCCCGCGGACGCAGGGAGAACCCTGCCGTGCCTGCCCCCGCGCGTCGAGCCTTCTCCGCGACGAAGCCCCGTCCTACGCGCCGGAAGGGCGCACGGCGCGCAGGCGGCGGCTGTCGTCCAGCGCGACCTCGCCGCCGCCCAGCAGCTGGCGATACGTCTCGCAGTCGCGCAGCAGCTCCGCGTGCGTGCCCACCGCGGCCACCTGTCCGCCCTCCATCACCACGATCTGGTCCGCCAGCGCCGCGGTCGCCACGCGGTGGGTGACGAAGACCACGGTGCGGTCCTCCAGCCGCGCGAACAGGTCGCGCAGGATCTCGCTTTCCGTGGCCATGTCTATGTTGGACGTGGCCTCGTCCAGCAGCAGCACGCGCGAGTTGCGGATGACGGCGCGGGCCAGCGCCAGCCGCTGCCGCTGCCCCCCGGACAGGGTGCTCCCCCACTCGCCCACCGGGGTGTCGTACCCCTGCGGCAGCTCGTTCACCAGCTCCTCCAGCCGGCACAGGCGCACGGCGTCGTCCACCTCGGCGCGGGTGGGATCGTCGGAGCCCATGGTCAGGTTGTCCCAGATGGTGCCCTGCATGAGCGCGAACTCCTGCCACACCACCGAGATCTGCCGCCGCAGGTCCGGCAGGGAGATGGAGGTGGCGGGAACCCCGTCGAAGAACACCTGGCCGGCGTCCGGCTCCTCCATCCGCGTCACCAGGCGCAGCAGCGAGCTCTTTCCCACGCCGCTGTGGCCCACCACGGCCGTGATCACCCCGCGCGGAAAGTGCAGGTTCACGCCCCGCAGCACCCGCTTTTCCGCCGAGTAGCCGAACGCCACGTCGCGCAGGCGGACGTCGCCCTCCAGCACGTGGCGCACGGGGGGCGTGGGCTCGTACGCCTGCGTGGGGTCCTGCTCGGTGGGCATGTCCAGGTACTCGAACATGCGCCCCAGGTTCACCGCGGACTGCTGGAAGTCGCTGAACAGGCTGGTGATCTGCGCCAGCGGGTTGTACAGGTAGCCGATGTACGCGCTGAAGGCGATGTAGTCGCCCAGCGTCATCTCGCCGCCGATCAGCAGGCGCCACGCGTACCAGGTGTACAGCGCCGTCCCCAGCGCGCGGATGACGCCGTTGAGCCCGTTGAACACCTGCCCGTAGCCGCCCGCCTTGAGCTGCACGTTCAGCGCGGCGCGCATCTGCCGGTTGGCGCGGTCGTACACGTAGTGCTCGCGCGCCAGCGTCTTGAGCGAGCGGATGTGGCTGAGCACCTCTACCTGAAAGGCGCCCAGGTCGGCGTACGCCTCGGCGCTCTTCTTCCAGTAGCGCCGCATGATGCGGGCGGAGATGGTGGTGAGCACCACCGTGAGCGGCACGGTGATGAGCGCCACGATGGCCAGCTTCCACTGCAGCAGGAAGAGGAAGGGCGGGACCAGGATGAGGTACGCGCCGTTGACGAACAGCGTCTCGAACACCTTGGAGACGCTCTGCAGCGAGCTGCGCACGTCGCCGAAGCGGCTCATGATCTCGCCCACGCGGTGCTCGTCGAAGAACCGCGAGCGCAGGTGCTGCAGGTGGTTGAAGAAGAGGAGGCTCGTCGCGTTGCTCAGGTGCGACGTGGTGTACATGGTGAAGTAGCCGCGGATGGCCCCCAGCATCGCTCCCGCGATGGCGAACGCCAGGATGCCGCCCACCAGCACGTGCATCAGCGTGACGTTGCGGGTGGGGTACACCTCGTCGATCAGCAGCTTGCTGAGGTACGGCGCCACCATCCCCAGCAGCCCCAGCACCATTCCCAGCGCCATCCCGCGCGCCAGGGGCCCCCAGTAGGCGCGGATGACCCGCAGCAGCCGCATGAACTGCTGAAAGGCTTCGCGAAGCGGAGGGATGTCTGCCGGTGCTGGGGGCATGGTGCGTTTATGCTGCCATTCTGGATGCGCATCCGCGCCTCGCCCGGCATGCGGGCCAGGCGCTTACGCGTTTAGCGCCACAAAGATAACCGCTCCGGCGCCCGGACGGCACCGGTACACGGGTCCGGCGGTGAGCCCGCTCGGGCAAACGCATCTCCGGCCTCTCGCCCGGCGGTTGAAACCGCTGCTGCGACGTCACGAAGTCCGCCGGCGCGGACTCGTCGGCCACGCCGTGCGCGGCGTCTCACGCACCTGCACGTCCGCAACCAGGGGATTACCGGTCAGGACCGCAGTCGGGATGAACCACGGCTGGGGCCTCGCGAAGTCCGCCTGCGGATCACGCCCCCGCGCCGACCATCCCCCGCTCGAAGTCCACGAAGCCGGCCTGGTACGCCTCGCCCAGCTGCTGCACCACCTGGGCCTCCAGCCAGCCGCGGTCCGGCGCACCCTCCGGCGTGGCGACGGCCTCCTCCACCCCGGCCACCACCTCGTCCAGCGCGGACGGCTCCTGCACCAGCTGCAGCACCAGCGCCGGGAAGGGCCGCAGCGCCCGCATGCTCACCTTCCCTCCCGTGAACTGCGCCAGGTACCAGACGTCGTCCTCCTCCGGCGGGGCAGACGGGTCCCCCGCCTCCAGCCAGGCGTCCCAGTCCCAGCGGGTGGAGGCCAGCCGCGCGCGCGGCGAAAGGCCCACGCGCCCGTCCCCCCAGTCCACCTCGTCCCGCGGCAGCCGGGCGAAGCTGTCCATCACCTCCTGCGTGTAGTCCGTCACCGCGCGGGCCAGCTCGTAGCGCACGCGGTCCACCACGAACGCGTCCTCCAGCCGCGCGCGGCGTCCCTCGTCCTGCACCCCCGCGACGTGGGCGGCGATGGCGTCGTGCGCCTTCTCCACGTCGGACTCCCGCGGCGCCGGGCCCATCACCGGCCGCGGGAGGATCGCCTCCACGTCCTCGCCCAGGGCGGCGAAGAGGCGCAGGGTGCGGTCGAAGTGCTCTTCCACCGTGCGCCGCGCGAGCGTCGCGAACGCCTCCGCGCCGGCGCGGCCGCCCTGCGCCCCCGCGTCGTCCGCGGCGGTGAGGAAGATGGCGGAGGGCACCTCCGGCCGCGCCAGCCGCAGCAGGAACA
>DASTNU010000857.1:0-10955 GCA_035720605.1 Longimicrobium sp.
CGGAACGCCTCGCCCTCGTAGAAGTCCGGCGTGGCCGGCGAGGTGCTCAGGTTGCACGCGCGCCCCACCCGCTCCTCGTAGTCGCGGGTGATGGGGCCGCGGTCGTACGACGGCAGCGCCTGCAGCTGCTCGTCGCCCAGGCGCTCCACCAGCACCTGGTGGCGGTCGTGCTCCAGCCGTGCGTACCCGATGGGGATGGTCGTGTGGCGCTCGTCGCCGTCCACGTCCACGTAGCGAACCTTCTGCGCCTGCGTGTCCACCAGCAGGTCGTCCACCCGTCCCAGCCGCCGCCCGTCCGACGCCACCACGTCCCACCCGCGGATGTCCGGCTCGCCGTCCACCACCTTCCAGCCGGGAAGCTGGTTCATCGGCACCACGCGATCCATCGGTTCGTTCGCCATCGGTTCCTCCACACGGATGAAAAGTGCCCCGCCAAACCCCGCCGGGCGCTCCCTCTCTGCGCCCCGGATCGGGGGCGGAACCCCGTTGCAATCCCTGTGCGCGCGGAAACAGGTGTAGCAGATGGGCGAATCTGACACGGCCGCCAGTCTCCGCCTGAGCGAGCGAGCTCGCCGCAACAAGGGCGGAAAGCCCCGCAAACCGCGCGGGGCATCAACCGCACAACGGCGGATCGTGCGGAAGGTGATGCGCTGTTCACACCCCCTCCCGCGCAGTTTGCGGGAGGGGGTGGACGAGCCTCGGCGAGGCCGGGGGAGGGCCCCGATTGCGGGAACGCCCGCCCCCGGCCGATCTTGCTGCATCCCGAAAACCCGGCGAGAGGCGGCATGGTCCAGGCGGCGGACGCGGCAGAGGAGACGGAGGTGGATGCGGCGGCCGGGCCGGCCATCGCGCGCTTCGACGCGCTCGGCGGGCCGGGCGGCGGGCGCTCGTTCCGCTTTCGCGGGCTGCGCCGGGTGCTGCGGGCGGAGCGGGTGGAGGAGGTCGCGGAGGTCATCCGCCAGGTGGAAGCCGCCGTCGCCGGCGGGGTGCACGCGGCCGGGTTCGTGGCGTACGAGGCCGCTCCCGCCTTCGACGCCGCGTTCGCCACCCATCCGCCCGACCCGCGCCTCCCCCTCGCCTGGTTCGCGCTCTACGCGTCCCGCGACGACGCCGATCCCGCCTTCTCCGCGGACGGTGGGGACGCGGAGATCGGCGAGTGGAGCATCGACGTCACCGAGGCGGAATACCGCGAGCGCGTGGAGCGCATCCGCGCGCTGATCGCCGCCGGCGACACCTACCAGGCCAACTTCACCGTCCGCCTGCGCGCGCCCTTTCGCGGCGAGCCGGCGGCGCTGTACGAGCGGCTGTGCCTGGCGCAGCGCTCCGCCTTCTGCGCGTACCTGGACCTGGGCGGCGGGATGACGGTCGTCTCCGCGTCGCCCGAGCTCTTCTTCCGCGCGGACGGACGCGAGCTGGAGCTGCGGCCGATGAAGGGGACGCGGCCGCGCGGGCGGTGGCCGCAGGAGGACCGCGCCCTCGCCGCCGAGCTGGCGCAATCGGCCAAGGACCGCGCGGAGAACCTGATGATCGTGGACCTGCTGCGGAACGATGCCGGCCGCGTGGCGGAGTTCGGCAGCGTGCGGGTGGAGCGGCTGTACGAGGTGGAGCGGTACGAGACGGTGCACCAGCTGACCTCCACCATCCGCGCCCGCCTGCGCGCGGACGCGGGGCTCCTGGACGTCTTTCGCGCGCTCTTTCCCTGCGGCTCCGTCACCGGCGCGCCCAAGGTGCGGACGATGGAGATCATCCGCGAGCTGGAGACGGGGCCGCGCGGCGTCTACTGCGGCGCCATCGGCTTCGCGTCGCCGGGGGAGGCGGTGTTCAGCGTCGGCATCCGCACGCTGCTGATCGACGCCGCCGCGGGCCGGGCAGAGCTGGGCGTGGGAAGCGGCATCACCTGGGACTCGGCCGCCGGCGCCGAGTACCGCGAGTGCTGGGACAAGGCCGCCTTCGTCCGCCGCGCGCCCGCGGACTTCCGCCTGCTGGAGACGATGCTGTGGGAGCCGGACGCGGGCTGGCTCCTGCTGGACGGCCACCTGCGCCGCCTGGCGGACTCCGCGGAATACTTCGGCTATGCGTTCGATCGGGACGATGCGGTGAGGCGCCTGGATGCGGCGTCGCAATCGTTCGATGCGCCCATGCGCGTGCGTCTCCTCCTGGATCGCGATGGATCGATGGAGATCGAGAGCGCGCCGCACCATTCATCCGCCGAGCCTGCGCGGATCGCCATCGCGCCGGAGCCTGTGGACAGCGGCGATCCGCTGCTCTACCACAAGACCACGCGGCGGACGGAATACGAGCGCCGCGCCGCCGCGCGTCCCGACTGCGACGACGTGCTGCTGGTGAACGAGCGCGGCGAGCTGACGGAATCCACCATCGCCAACCTGGTGGTGCGGCTGGACGGCGCCCTGTGGACGCCGCCGCTGGAGTGCGGCCTCCTCCCCGGCGTCTTCCGCGCCCACCTGCGGGAGCGCGGCGAGATCCGCGAGCGCATCCTCCACCCCGCCGACCTGCAGCGCGCGGAGGAGACCTGGCTCGTCAACTCCGTCCGCAGGTGGCGCCGGGGGGTGCTCGTCGGTCCACCATCAACAGAATCGCCTCACGCAGAGTCAGCCGGGTCGACGGCGTTGGTGAACGAACACCCTGCTGACTCCGCTGACTCCGTGTGAGGCCCGTCTTCTCCTGGAATCGCGAGATGTTACGACGGCTCATCGCTCTGCTCGGGGTCTGTGCAGCCACCGCCGTGCCCGCGACGGCGCAGGAGACGGTGCGCGTGCACGTCAGGGTCATGGATATCGACGTGGTGCTGCCGGGTGCGACCGTGCGGCTGGGAAGCGCGGAGCTGCTGAGCGACACCGCCGGCATCACCACCTTTCACGTCGCGCCGGGACGGTACCGGGTCGACGTGAGCTACGCGGGGATGCCGCCGGAGACGCGGGTGATCACGGTCCGCGCGGACACGTCGCTCATCGTGGTGCTGCGCGCGGATGCCCTCGAGGATCACGGGCACGACATGGGCGAGCTGGAGACGGTGATCGTCACCGCCACGCGCAGCGAGCAGCGCATCGAGGACGCCCCGGTGCGAGTGGAGGTGCTGGCGCGCGAGGAGGTGGAGGAGAAGATGATGATGACGCCCGGCGACGTGGCGATGATGCTCAACGAGACCGCCGGGCTGCGCGTGCAGACCACCTCGCCCTCGCTGGGCGGGGCCAGCGTGCGGGTGCAGGGG
Source organism: Longimicrobium sp. (assembly GCA_035720605.1). Classification (GTDB taxonomy): domain Bacteria; phylum Gemmatimonadota; class Gemmatimonadetes; order Longimicrobiales; family Longimicrobiaceae; genus Longimicrobium. The sequence goes on from DASTNU010000857.1 coordinate 3,230, forward strand.
CTGCGCGGGCGCTACACGCAGCTGCTCTCCGACGGGCTGCCGCTGTACGGCGGGCAGAGCGGCTCGCTGGGCCTGCTGCAGATCCCGCCGATGGACCTGGGGCAGGTGGAGGTGATCAAGGGGGCCGCGTCCGCGCTCTACGGCGCTTCCGCGCTGGGCGGTGTCATCAACCTGGTCTCCCGCCGTCCGGAAGGCGACCGCGAGCTGCTGCTGAACGCCGGCACGCTGGGCGGCGGGGACGGCGTGCTCTGGCTTTCCGGCGGGCTGGGCGGCGGCTGGGGATACACCTTCCTGGGTGGCGCGCACGGCCAGAGGCGCCAGGACGTGGACGATGACGGCTGGGCGGACCTGCCGGCGTACGCGCGCGGGGTGGCGCGGCCGCGGCTGTTCTGGGACGGCGGCGAGGGGCGATCGCTCTTCGTGACCGCCGGCGGGACGGCCGAGGACCGCAACGGCGGCGGCCAGCTCCCCGGCGGCGAGCACCGGCGCGAGGAGCTCAGGACGCGGCGCGGGGACGCCGGGCTGGTGGGACGGTGGCTGACGGGCGGCGGCACCCTGCTGCACCTGCGCGCGTCCGGGATGTTGCAGCGGCACGACCACGCCTTCGGCGCCGTGCGCGAGCGCGACCGCCACACCACCTGGTTCGCCGAGGGCTCCGCGGCGCGGGCGATCGGCGCGCACACGCTGGTGGCGGGCGCCGCCTTCCAGCGCGAAGGCTACCGCGCCTTCGACGTTCCCGGCTTCGACTACGCCTTCACCATCCCCTCGCTGTTCGCGCAGGACGACTGGCGCGCGGCGGAGTGGCTCGCCCTTACCGCCAGCGGGCGGGTGGACTGGCACGACGAGTACGGCACCTTCTTCAGCCCGCGCCTCTCCACCCTCCTCCGTCCGGCGGAGGGATGGAGCGTCCGCGCCTCTGCCGGCGCCGGCTACTACGCGCCGACGCCGTTCACGGAAGAGACGGAGGCGATCGGCCTGACGCCCCTGCACCCCCTGGCCGATCTCCGCGCGGAGCGGGCGCGCGGCGCGTCGCTGGACGTGGGCCGCACCATCGGCGACTGGGAGCTGAACGCGTCCGTCTTCGGCTCCGTGATCGACGACGCCATCCAGCTGGTTCCGTTCGCCGGTTCGTCGCGCGCCGCGGCCCTCGTGAACGAGCCCGGAGAGACGCGCACCTGGGGCACCGAGGCGCTGGCGCGCTGGCACGCGGGCCCCTGGCACGTGACCGCGACCCACACCTGGACCCGCGCCCGCGAGCCCGATCCGCGCACCGGCGGACGCCGCGAGGTGCCGCTGACGCCGCGGCACCAGGCCGGGATCGTGGGGATGTGGGAGGCGGAGGACCGCGGCCGGATCGGCGTGGAGCTGTACTACACGGGCCGCCAGTCGCTGGACGACAACCCGTACCGGACGGAGAGCCGGCCGTACCTGGTCTTCGGCATGCTGGCGGAGCGGCGGATCGGCCGCGCGCGCGTGTTCGTGAACGCCGAGAACCTGCTGGACGTGCGCCAGACGCGCTGGCATCCGCTGGTGCTCCCCACGCGCTCCCCCGAGCTGCGCTGGACCACCGACGCCTGGGCCCCCCTCGAAGGCCGCGCCATCAACGCCGGCGTGCGGCTGGATCTGTAGTCATTCGCACCGGCGGCTGCCGTTTTGTCCGCGAAGGCGGACAGCGTGCTTTCGTTGCGGCGACTTCAGTCGCTGAACGGCGGCCGTGATGGACCACCCAGACCGCCCCATCCCTCACCCCGGCCGGCTCGTCACGCGCCGGTGCTGTGGCGGCGGCGCGCGCATTAGATTCCATCACCCACCTCCGCATCTCCCCGCCATCCCGGAGCGTTCGCGGTGTACAGCCCTGCCGGCGCGCGGCCGCCGGATCGATCCCGTCATCCCGCAGATCCAGACCCGCCGGAGCGCCAGCCCGGCGCGCGATGGCGTTTCGCGCTGCTGCTCTTCGGCGTGTGGACGCTGCTCGCGGTGCTGAACGCCAGCCAGGACGCGCTGAACCTGGCGTACCAGGGACAGGCGGTGCCGTGGGGGCCGATCTTCGCGGTCTCGCTGCTGGACTGGTACACCTGCGCGGCCTTCACCCCGCTGATCCTCTGGCTGGTGCGCCGCCATCCGCTGCGCGGTCGGGCATGGGCGCGGCGCGGCGTGCTCTACGCCCTGGCGGCCGCGGCGATGGCGGTGCTCAAGTACGCGCTGTACGTGCCGCTGCGGCAGGTGATCGCGCCCATCCCCGGCTTCAGCCTGGCGGGGATCCTGGCGGACCGCTTCTTCGTGGAGTTCCTGGCCTTCGCCTCCGTCATCGGGATCGCGCTGGCGGCGGAGTACTACCGGACGATGCGGGAGCGCGAGGTGCGGGCGTCGCAGCTGGAGGCGCGGCTGGCGCAGGCGCAGCTGGACGCGCTGCGCGCGCAGATCCGCCCGCACTTCCTGTTCAACACCATGAACGCCGTCTCCACGCTCATGCACCGCGACGTGGAGGCGGCGGACGAGATGCTGGCCCAGCTGTGCGACCTGCTGCGCGAGACGCTGGACGCCGACGGCGTGCAGCAGGTGCCGCTGCGCGACGAGCTGCGCGTGCTGGACCGCTACCTGGACATCATGCGGCTGCGCTTCTCCGACCGGCTGACGGTGGACGTGCGCGTGCACCCCGACGTGCTGGACGAGCCCGTGCCGCACTTCATCCTGCAGCCGCTGGCGGAGAACGCCATCGAGCACGGCATCGCCCGCGACCCGCGCGCCGGCCGCATCGTGGTGGCGGCGGAGCGCGCGGAAGGCGGGCTGCGCCTCACCGTGACGGACGACGGGCCGGGGCCGGCGGGAGGGACGGCGGCGGTGCGCGAGGGGATCGGCCTGTCCAACACGCGCGAGCGGCTGCGGCAGCTCTACGGCCCCGCGGCCACGCTGCGGCTGCGCGCGTCCCCGGCCGGAACGGAGGTGGAGCTGACGATCCCCTCCGCCGCGCCGCGGATCGCCGAGGCGGTGGCGGGATGAGCGTGCGCGCGCTGATCGCCGACGACGAGCCGCTGGCGCGGGAGCGGGTGCGCACCTTCCTGGCCGCGTTCCCGGAGATCGAGGTGGTGCGCGAGTGCGGCGACGGAGTGGAGGCGTCCGCCGCCATCCGCGAGCTGCGGCCGGAGCTGGTGTTCCTGGACGTGCAGATGCCCGGGCTGGACGGGTTCGCGGTGCTGGAGGCGGTGGAGGCGGACGCGGCGCCGGCGGTGATCTTCGTGACCGCGCACGAGGCGTACGCGGTGCGCGCCTTCGACGTGCACGCGGCGGACTACCTGCTCAAGCCGTTCACGCGCACCCGCTTCGTCCGCGCGGTGGAGCGGGTGCTGGCGCGGGGGGCGGATGCGCGGGCGGCGGCGGCGCGGCAGGTGGCGGAGCTGCTGGCCCACCTGCGCGCTCCCGTCCCCGACGAGCGCATCGCCGTCCGAACGGGCGAGGCGGTGGAGTTTCTGCGCGCCGCGGAGATCGACTGGGTGGAGGCGGAGGGCAACTACGTGCGCCTGCACGCCTCGGGCGCGTCGCACCTGCTGCGCGAGCCGCTGCACCGGCTGGAGGCGCGGCTGGACCCGCGCCGCTTCGTCCGCGTCCACCGCTCCGCCATCGTGAACCTGGACCGCGTGCGCCGCCTGGAGCCCTGGTTCCATGGCGAGTTCGAGGTGGTGCTGGAAGACGGCACCCGCCTGCGTTCCAGCCGCACCTACAGCGGCCGCCTCCGCGAGCTGATCCGTTGAACGGATCTGGGCCTCACACGGAGTCAACGGAGTTAACGGAGTGGAGTTTGTTCGTGCCGAGTCCATCCTTTCTTTCCCTCAACAAAATTGACGGAAAGGAAGGGTGGTCCTGACGCGAGAGACAACTCCGTTGACTCCGCGTGAGGCCCATCTTTTTGAGGTTGAGAAGAGACCAGGCCGGCTCGTCACGCGTGTGGTCCGCCTTGTCACGCATCGATGGCGGGTGTCGATGTCGATGCGCACCGTGCCGCTCCGAACCCGTACCGGAGCGACCGCAATGCGCAGTGCATCCGCCCTCTATCGTATCCTCCTCGTCGCGTTCTCCCTCGTTGCGCCCGCGTGCGCCGGGGCGCAGGACCCGCCCGCCCGCGCGATGGTGCGCATCGACCCCGCCGAGCTGGCGCGGATGATGGACTCCATCGTCCCGGCGGCGATGGCGGAGCGGCAGATTCCCGGCTCGGTGGTGACGGTGGTGCAGAACGGGCGCGTGCTGCTGTCGCGCGGATACGGCTACGCGGACGTGGAGCGGAACCGGCGGGTGAGCCCGGACTCCACCGTCTTCCAGATCGGCTCCATCAGCAAGGTCTTCACGGCGACGGCAGTGGTGCAGCTGGCCGACCGCGGGCGCATCCGGCTGGACCGCGACGTCAACCGCTACCTGCGCCGCGCGCGGGTGCCGGACGCCTACGGAGCCCCGGTGACGCCGTGGCACCTGCTGACGCACAGCGCCGGGTTGGACGAGCTCCCCGGCCGGCTGGTGCGCGAAGACACCGCGCCCGTGCTGCCGCTGGACCGCTTTCTCTCCGCGGGACGCCTGGTGCGCCATCGCCCGCCGGGAGAGCTGCCGTCGTACTCCAGCTACGCCGCGGCGCTCGCGGGGCTGCTGGTGGAAGAGGTGTCGGGGATGGAGTACGAGCGCTACCTGGCGTGCGGCGTCTGGGGCCCGCTGGGGATGACGCGCACGCAGGTGACCGTGCCGGAGTGGCTGCGCGCGGACGCGTCCCGGGCGTACGAGGTGGACAGCGGTCGCGTCGTCGCGGTGCCGTGGGAGCGCTACCACACCCCGCCCGCGTCGTCCATCAGCAGCACCGGCGCGGACATGGGCCGCTTCATGACGGCGCTGCTGCAGGAGGGGCGGCTGGAGGGCGCGCGCATCCTCACCGACACCGCCGTCCACGCCATGCTCTCGCGCCAGGCGACGCTGCACCCGCGGATGCCCGGGTGGGGGCTGGGCATCCAGGAAGCGGACACCCACGGTGAGCGCATCTGGGAGCACGGCGGCGACGTGGCGGGCTTCAGCTCGCTGATGGTGCTGCTGCCGGAGCACGAGCTGGGGCTGTTCGTCGCCGGGCACCGCGAGGGGAGCGACCTGCGGCGGGTGGTGCGGCGGGCGCTGCTGGACCGCTGGTTCCCCGAGCGCCGGACGATCACCGTCCCGCCGCCGGACCCCGGTGCCGTCGCGCGGCTGCGGCGGCTGGAGGGCACCTACCGCGGCGCCACCTGGTGCCACACCTGCCCGCCGGACCAGCAGCGTGCAGAGGACGTGGTGGTCACGGTCCGCGAGGACGGCGCGCTGATGGTGTGGGACGAGCCGTGGATCGAGGTGGAGCCGCTCTTCTTCCGCAGCCCGGACGGCACCCGCCGCTTCGGCTTTCACGAAGATGCCGCCGGCCGCATCACCGCGATGACCGTCGGCTCGTGGATGGTGCTGGAGAAACTGCCGTAGAGGAGTGGACTAGACCAGCCCTGTGCTGCGAGCGATCAGGTACAGCGCCCCGGCGCCACCCATCGCCCAGCCCAGGTACCACGCCAGCGCCGCCGCGCACCACGCAACGAACCGGACCCGGTCGCGCGCGCCGGCCTGCGGCTGGGTCTCCACGATCCCCATCCGCCGCCGCAGCTCCCCCACGGTGACGGTGGCCAGCTGGTCGTCGCCGAAGCGCGCGTGGTACAGGTTGGAGGCGCGGCTGCCGCGGACGAACGCGCGGAACAGCCGGCGCGGGCAGAGCGCCATTCCCACGGTAAAGGCGCCCAGGTTCAGCAGCCACGCCCAGCCGTGGCGCCCGCATCCGCCAGCGATCTCCCACGCCGCGATCTGCGCTTCGCCCGCCCAGTCCGCGCCGTACCCGGTGGCCACGTGATGCAGGTCGTGCAGCTTCGCCGCTTCCACGCGGCAGCGCGTGTTGGGAAAGTAGACGGGGAGCGGCTTCGTCTCCACGCGCACCCAGCGGTCCGCGTATCCGCCGTCCGGCCCCAGGCTCCAGCGCGCGAAAAAGCGCGTCCGCGCCTCGCCGAGCGTCATCGCGTCAGGATAGACGGTCATCGTCCGTTCCGGCTGCTCCGCTGCTGCTCACCCCTCCCGCCCGCTCGCCGCACAACGCAAGCCGCGCATTCGTGCCCGCTATTCCCTATTCCCTGTCTTTCGGTGGAACCTTCGGAAGGAGGACGGGCCGGGCCTGCTCGCACAGCCGCATGAGCTCCGCGTCGGAAAGGCTTTCCCAGCGCTGCGGGATGGGGGCCAGACGGCGCTTCTCGGTGTCGGATTCGAACGCCAGCCAGCCGCGCGCCAGGTCCGGCGTAAGGAAGGGAAATGGATGGCGGCGGTCGGCGGTCACCCGCCGCTCCTGCCCGGTGTAGTGGATCACGGGGTCCGGACTGCGGCGGTCGTATCCCGTCCGCCGCTCCTCGTCCGCGCGACCCGGAAGAACGTTCCAGACGTGCCAGGTCGCCCCGTCCTCCGTCTGAAACCACCGGATCGCCATGGCCCCTCGTCAGCCCGCGACCGCCGCGGCCGGCTTGCTCTCCGCGCCGGCGCAGAGTTCCTCCAGCTCCTGGTCGGAGCAGGCGTCCCAGCCGGCCGGGGGCGGATACAGGCGCCGCTTCTCGGCGCCGGCGGTGAAGCAGACCCATCCCCGCGCCAGCTCGCAGGGCCCGCCGCGCCGCCGGTCGCCGCCCGCGCGGCGCTCGGGCGACCACTTGCCCGCATCGATCTTCCGGCGATCTGCCGTGGACCGTACCGGCGTGTAGACGCGGTGCGGCGGAACGTCCCACGCGGTCCAGGTAGTGCCTCTCGAGTCGGTGAATTCGCGCAGTGCCATCTTCGGTCACTCCTCCGTCGCCAGGTCGGGAATTCAAGCACAAATTATGATGCAAACTGCGTACCTGCAAACACTTAGCGATGGATAACAACGAATACGCAAGGGGTGCTGACACCTGCATGCGTAACAGGTCTGTCATACGTTTGGCGGCGGTGTGGACTGCGGGGCTGAAAACGCGTGGCGCGCGGATTGCTGCGACTGGAGGTCGTATCAGAGGGGAGGCGCCTCATCAGAGAGAGGGCCCATGGCGTTCCGAATCTTTTACGACCGCGACGGATGCGAGTGGCAGGTCTGGGACGTCGTGCCCGGCCGCGAGGTCGAGTCCGGTTCGCGGCGGCACCACTACCTGCCGCCGGAGATGGTGGACGGGTGGCTCTGCTTCGAGGCTTCCGATCAGAAGCGCCGCCTGACCCCGTACCCCGCCGACTGGGAGGAGCAGGACGACGCCTCCATGGATGCCCTCTGCCGCGCCGCCCGGCCCGTCACCTTCCGCCAGCCCGCCGCCTCCAGCGGATGACGCTCGCGTGGACCTGTCATTCCGAAGGAGGCGCCGCGCATTTCTCGCCTGCGGCAGGTTCTCTGGGCGCCGACTGAGGAATCCTCAGTCGGCGCCCAACATACCTGCCCTGTGCGAGTATTGGGTGGCGCCTCCTTCGGAATGACAGGTTCGTGGGGATCGACAGAAAACATCGACGGAAAACAAAGTATATCGCCTGCCTGCGGCAGCGCACTTTGAAGCCCCGCGCAGTTCGCGGGGCTTTCCGCTGTTCCAGCCGCGGCTTCAGCCGCCACGGCGCATCACCCCCCGGACACGGTGGGCGTGACCGTCGCGTCCGCGGAAGCTAGATTCCCGGTTCGCGCGCGAACCGGCACCCGGGC
>DASTNU010000858.1:0-2018 GCA_035720605.1 Longimicrobium sp.
CGCGCCCACGCCGCACCCGTCCGCGAAGACCAGCCAGCGCGCGCCCGCCAGGTCGTCCCCCGCCGCGCCCAGCAGCTCCGAGCGGCGCCAGGAGGGGAGGTAGAACCAGGCGCCGGCGTCGGCGCGCTTTCCCTCGTCCCGCGGCGCGGCGGCGGCGAGGCGGGCGGGCGGCTCCAGGTAGTAGCGCTGCCGCTGGAACGGGTACGTCGGCAGCGGGACGCGGCGCCCGCCGCGCCGCTCGTTGAAGACGGTCCAGTCCACCGGCACGCCGGCGGCCCACGCCTGCCCCACGGCGTCCAGCAGGGCGCGCAGGTCGTCGTGCGCGTCCTTGGGGTGCGGGAGCGAGGGGATGACGGCGTGCGAGCCGGCGCGGGGAACCAGCGTCCCCAGCGTGCGGCCGGGACCGACCTCCAGGAGGACGGCCTCCCGCGCCTCCAGCAGGGTGCTCACGCCGTCGCGGAAGCGGACGGCCTGGCGCAGCTGCCGGGCCCAGTAGTCCGCGTCCGTCGCCTCCTCCGCGGTGATCCACGTCCCCGTGACGCTGCTGACGTAGCGCAGCTGGGGCGCGCGGGGCGCGGCGCGGCGCACCAGCTCGCGGAAGGGCGCCAGCACCGGGTCCATCATCCCCGAGTGGAAGGCGTGCGAGGTGTGCAGCCGGCGCACCTCCACCTCGTCCGCCAGCAGCGCGGCCTCGAACGCCTGCACCGCCTCCGCGGGCCCGGAGACCACGCAGGTCGCGGGGCCGTTGACCGCGGCCAGGGCTACGCCGTGCGGCAGGCGCGGCAGCAGCTCCGCCTCGGTGAGGAAGACGGCCAGCATGGACCCGGCGGGGAGCGCCTGCATCAGCCGCCCGCGCGCGGCGACCAGGCGCAGCGCGTCCTCCAGCCCGAAGACGCCGGCCAGGCACGCGGCGACGAACTCGCCCACGCTGTGGCCCAGCATGGCCGCCGGGCGCACGCCCCAGCTCATCCACAGCTGCGCGAGCGCGTACTCCACCGCGAAGAGCGCCGGCTGGGTGACCCCCGTCTGCCCCAGCCGCTCCGCCGCGGCGGCATCGTCCCCCTCCGCGGGAAACAGCGCCTCGCGCAGGTCGAAGCCCAGCTCCGGGCGCAGGAGCTCCGCACAGCGGTCCAGCGCGTCGCGGAAGACGGGCTCGGCGGCGTAGACCCCCGCCGCCATGCGCACGTGCTGCGCGCCCTGCCCGGGAAAGAGGAAGGCGACGGGGCGGTCCGTCCCCGCCTGCGCGCCGCGGGCGTGGCGGAGGGCGCGCACCGCGTCCTCCGCGTCCGCCGCGGGGAGGGCGCAGCGCCACTCCATCTCCGCGCGCCCCGCCTGCAGCGTGAACGCCGCGTCGGCCAGGGCGGTGGATGGGTTCGCCTCCAGGAAGTCCGCCAGCTCGCGCTGCGCCTGGTCCAGCGCCTCTTCCGTCCTGGCGGAGAGCACCAGCAGCTGCACCGGCCGCGGCGTCCCGTCGCGGGGGGCGCGGGCGGGCGCCTCCTCCAGCACCGCGTGCGCGTTGGTCCCGCCGATGCCGAAGGAGCTGACGCCCGCGCGCCGCGGCCCGTCCGCCTTCCACTCCGTCGTGGCGCCGGCGACGAAGAACGGGCTACGCTCGATCTCCAGCTTGGGGTTGGGCCGCCGGAAGTGCAGGCTGGCCGGGATGGTCCGGTGCTCCAGCGCCAGCACCGCCTTGATGAGCCCGGTGACGCCCGCCGCCTGGTCCAGGTGGCCGATGCTGCTCTTGATGGAGCCGAGCGCGCAGAACTGCCGGTCCTGCGTCCACCCCCGGAACGCGCGGGTGAGGGCCTGCACCTCCACGGGGTCGCCCAGCGGCGTGGCGGTGCCGTGCGCCTCCACGTAGCCGATCGACCGCGCGTCCACCGCCGCGAAGTTCAGCGCGTCGGTGATGACGGCCGCCTGGCCGTCGGCGCCGGGGGCCATGAAGCCCACCTTGGCCTGCCCGTCGTTGTTGACGGCGGAGCCCAGGACGACGGCGCGGATGCAGTCGCCGTCCGCCA
>DASTNU010000859.1:0-2735 GCA_035720605.1 Longimicrobium sp.
CGCCGGGGCTGCGGGCGCAGGCGGCCGCCCCCCACACGCTTCCCGCCGACTCCGCCGCGCCCGACCCGGTGCGCGACTTCGTCTACGACCTGGCGGACCCGCTGGCGCTGGCGAACGCGGGGGCGATGGGGCTGTACGACCACATCCGCACCGACCCGTACGACTGGGGGGGGGGGATGGACGCGCTGGTGCAGCGGATCGCCTCGCGCGCGGGCGGGCACCTGGTGGGCACCTCGGTGCGGCACGGGCTGGCGGCGGCGCTGGGAAGATCGACGCGGGAGGAGGAATGCCGCGGCTGCGCGAGCGCGGAGGACCGCATCAACCACGCGCTGGTGGAGACCTTCACCGACCGCGACGGGTCCGGCCGCCGCGTGATCTCCGAGCCGTTCCTGGCGGGCGCCTACGCGGGCGCCATCGTCCCCACCCTCTGGCATCCGGACAGCACCCTGGGCGACGGGCTGGTTTCGGGGACGGTGTCCGTCCTGTTCACCGCCGCGGGAAAGGTGCTGCTCGCGCTGCTGGAGCCGCTGGTGGAGGCGGAAGGGCGGTAGAGCGCGGGATGCACGCGCGGACGCCGCGGCGTCCGCCGCGGGCGGACGCCACGGGCTGAAGCCCGCGGCTGGAACGGCCAGAAGCCCGGTCTCGGCTCGTTGCACTCACCGAACCGGGCTTCACCGCGTGCGAACCGCGGGCTTTGGCCTGCTTACGGCCGGGCTCGCCGCAACGCGTCCAGGGCGGCGGGGCCCTTCGTCGCGATCAGCGCCTCCGTGACGGGGAGCGCTGCGGGGCCGCTCGGCGCGCCGTGGCCGGGGATGACCAGGCGCACGGCGGGATAGCGCTGCCGCACGCTCGCGACGGCGCGCGGCCAGTTGGGCACGTCTGCATCCGCCACGTTCCCCACCGTGGTCGCCGTGTCCGCCTTCACCAGGCACCCGCCGAAGATCACGCGCTGGGCGGGGAACCAGGCCACGATGTTGTCGGGCGCGTGTCCCGGACCCGGATAGAACAGCTCGTATCCGCTCTCCCGCACCGGCGCCGCCGCCAGCCCCGGCACCCCGTCCGGCGCCGGCAGCCCCTCCGCCCTCGCGATCTCCGCCGTGCGCTCCAGCCCCGCGACCGGCACCCCCGCCCGCCGCAGCGCGGCGATCCCGCCCGTGCGGTCGTCGTGCGCGTGCGTGACGTACGCGCGGCGCACGGGGCGGCGCAGGTCGCGCTCCGCCCAGGCGAGCAGCGCCCGCGCCTGCTCGTCGTTCCATCCCGTGTCGAAGAGCACGCTGCCGTCCTCCGTCTCCAGCAGCATCCCGTTCGCCGGGTAGCGCGCACCCCCGGCGATCGTCGCCCACGTGACGTGCATCCACAGCCCTGGGGCGATCCGCCGTACCTGCACGTCGTCGTTCAGCCGCGTTTCCTCGGACGCGGCGGGCGCCACGAGCGGGCGGGGCGCGCACGCGGCGAGCGCCAGCAGGGCCACGGCGGCGCAGCGGATCGGGTTGGTCGGACGCATCGGGATCTTCTCTCGCTCGAAGTTCGTTCGATGGGAATCTTTCCTGGCCGGACGGAGCTGCGCCAGTCTCCACCAGGGCAGTCCGTGCCTTCGTGCAGTTGAAGCCCTGCGTAGTTTGCAGGGCTTCCCGCGGTCGTTGCGGCGGGTTCACCCGCTCTGGCCCGGGGCCTGCCCGTTCCGTCGATTCGCCGGCGGGCGGCCGCTTCCCCGCGTTGACGCTCCCCGGCGCCGCGTCTATCTTCGCCCCCTCTTTTTCCACCCTGCAGCGGGCCGGAGTTGAGCACACACGCGCGCGTCGCCGTCCTCGCCAGCGGCGGGGGCACCAACCTGCAGGCGCTGCTCGACCGGTTCAACGGCGATCCGGCCGCTCCCGCGCGCGTGGAGCTGGTGGTGGGCTCGCGCGCCGGGATCGGGGCGCTGGAGCGGGCGGAGCGCGCCGGGGTGCCGGCGGTGGTGCTGGACGCGCGCGTCCTGGGCGCGGAAGGGTTCGCGGCCGCGCTGGCGGAGGCGCTGGAGGAGCACCGGATCGGCCTGATCGTGCTCGCCGGGTGGCTGCAGCTGGTGCCGGGGGAGGTGGTGCGGCGGTACCACGGGCGGATGATCAACGTGCATCCCGCGCTGCTCCCCGCGTTCGGCGGCCACGGGATGTACGGGATGCGGGTGCACCGCGCGGCGATCGAGTCCGGCGTGCGCGTCAGCGGGGCCACGGTGCACTTCGTGGACGAGCGCTACGACGAGGGCGCCGTCATCGCCCAGTGGCCGGTGCCGGTGCTCGCCGGCGACACGCCGGAGTCGCTGGCGGCGCGGGTGCTGGCGGTGGAGCACCGCATCCTTCCACTCGCAGTCGAAGCGCTGGCGCGCGATCCCGGCGCGCCGGTGCCGCTCGCGGGCGATCCGATCGCGTTCGATCTCGTGCCGCATGCCGCGCCATCGGACGATTCGATTCGCCGAACGGTGCACCTGGCGCATGGGGCAGATCCGCAGGCCGACGAAAGCCCGGAGCGAGGGCCGGGGAGCGAATGAAGAATTCGCCGCTGGAAATTCGCAAAATCCGCCTTCGCGGATCGTGTGCGGGTGAGATCGCGGCGCGGCGGCGGGCCACCAGGTTCGGACGGTAGATTCCTCGGTCGGCGCCAGGGGTTCGCGCGGGAGGGTGGTTACGCGCGGCGCCTCCCTCGGTATGACAGTTTGGCGCGCGGAGGGGGTCTCCCTTCCCCCACGCAGTTTGTGG
>DASTNU010000860.1:0-3714 GCA_035720605.1 Longimicrobium sp.
CGGGCGCTGGGGGCGCAGCACCACCAGGACATCCCCTTCGAGCAGGTGGTGGAGCTGCTGCAGCCGGCGCGCACCCTGGCGCACCACCCGCTGTTCCAGGTGATGTTCGCCTGGCAGAGCGCGGGGGCGGGGCACCTGGAGCTGCCGGGGCTGGCGGTGGAGCACCTGGGCGTGGCCGAGCCCGGGGCGTCCAAGTTCGACCTGTCGCTGTCGCTGCGCGAGGCCGAGGGGCGGATCCTGGGGAGGCTCTCGTACGCGACGGCGCTGTTCGACCGGGAGACGGCGGAGCGGTACGCGGGCTACCTGGTGCGGGTGCTGGAGCAGATGGCGGCCGACGACACCCGCGCGGTGGACCGGCTGGTCCTGCCGCCGGAGGCGGAGCGCCGGCGGGTGGTGCAGGAGTGGAACGCCACGGACGCGGCATACCCGCGCGACCCGTGTCTCCACGACCTGGTCCAGGCGCAGGCGGCGCGGACGCCGGGCGCGGTGGCGGTGGTGTTCGAGGGCCGGTCGCTCACCTACGGCGAGCTGAACGCGCGGGCCAACCGGCTGGCGCACCACCTCCGGGGGCTGGGCGTGGGGCCGGACGCGCGGGTAGCGCTGTGCGCGGAGCGCGGCCTGGAGATGGTGGTGGGGCTGCTGGCGGTGCTCAAGGCGGGGGGCGGATACGTGCCGCTGGACCCCACCTACCCGCTGGAGCGGCTCCGCTTCATGCTCGCCGACAGCGCGCCGGCGGTGGTGCTCACGCAGGCGGGGCTGGGCGGGGAGCTGGACGCGCTGTTCCGCGGGGTGGAGGCGCCGGTGCTGTTCCTGGACGCGGCCCTGCCGGCGTGGGCGGACGCGCCGGCGGCCGACCCGCACCGCGCCGGGGTCACCCCCGCGCACCTGGCCTACGTCATCTACACCTCGGGCTCCACGGGGCGGCCCAAGGGGGTGCTGCTGGAGCACCGGACCATGGTGAACCGCCTGCACTGGATGCAGGAGCGGTTCCGGCTCGGCGCCGGCGACGTGATGCTGCAGAACACCTCGTTCAGCTTCGACGCGGCGGTGTGGGAGTTCTTCCTCCCGTGGATGACGGGGGGCCGGGTGGTGATCGTGCCTCCGGAGGCGCTGCGCGACCCGGCCGACATCGTGGCGACCGTGCTGCGCGAGCGGATCACCTCCGTGCTCTTCATCGGCTCCATGCTCCAGCTCTTCCTGGACGCGCCCGGGCTGGAGGCCTGCACGGGGCTGACGCGGGTGTTCTCCGGCGGCGAGGCCATGCCGCCGCTGGCGGTGCGCCGGCTGCACGAGCGGCTGCCGTGGGCGGCGATGTACAACTTCTACGGGCCGTCGGAGGCGGCGGTGGCCGTGCGGCACCGGACCGTGGCGGAGGATGCCGCGCGCGTCCAGATCCCCATCGGGCGGCCGGTGGCCAACACCCGGGTCTATCTCCTCGACGAACGGGGCGAGCCGGTGCCGCTGGGCGTCGCGGGCGAGATCCACATCGGCGGGAGGCAGGTGGCGCGGGGCTACCTGGGCCGGCCGGCGCTGACCGCGGAGCGGTTCGGTCCCGACCCGTTCTCCGCGGAGCCGGGAGCGCGGCTGTACCGGACGGGCGACCTGGGGCGGTGGGGCGCGGACGGCGCGCTGGAGTTCCTGGGCCGCAACGACTTCCAGGTGAAGGTCCGGGGCCACCGGGTGGAGCTGGGCGAGATCGAGGCGCGGCTGCGCGAGCACCCGGCCGTCCGCGAGGCGACGGTGCTGGCCCGCGAGGAGGCGCCGGGCGACCAGCGGCTGGTGGCGTACTACGTGGGTTCCGGCGAGGACCGGGAGGTGGAGGCCGAGGCGCTGCGGACGCACCTGGCGGACCGGCTGCCGGGATACATGGTGCCGGCGGCGTACGTGCGGCTGCGGGCGATGCCGGTGACGCCCAGCGGCAAGGTGGACCGGCGGGCGCTGCCGGCGCCGGAAGGCGACGCCTACGCGCGGCGCGCCTACGAAGCCCCGTCGGGAGAGCGGGAAGCGAAGCTGGCGGAGGTCTGGGCGGAGGTGCTGGGGGTGGAGCGGGTGGGGCGGCACGACAACTTCTTCGAGCTGGGCGGCCACTCGCTGCTGGTGGTGAAGCTGGTGGAGCGCATGCGCCGGCACGGGCTGCACGCCGACATCCGGGCGCTGTTCACCACGTCGACGCTGGCGGAGCTGGCGGCGGCGGTGGGGGGCGGGCCGATCGAGGTCGCGGTGCCTGCGAACGGGATCCCCACGCCGTGCGAGGCCATCCGGCCGGAGATGCTGCCGCTGGTGGCGCTGGACCAGGCGGCCATCGACCGCATCGTCCGGGCGGTCCCGGGCGGGGCGGCGAACGTGCAGGACATCTACCCGCTGGCGCCGCTGCAGGAGGGCATCCTCTTCCATCACCTGCTGACGTCCGAGGGCGACCCGTACCTCTTCGCGGCGCTGTACGCCTTCGCGACGCGTGCGGAGCTGGACGCCTACCTGGCCATCCTCCAGAAGGTGATCGACCGGCACGACGTCTGGCGGACGGCGGTGCTCTGGGAGGGGCTCCCCGAGCCGGTGCAGGTGGTGCTGCGCGAAGCGCGGCTCGTGGTGGACGAGGTGGAGCTCGATGCCGCCGCCGGCGACGCGGCGGAGCAGCTCTACGCGCGCTTCCATCCGCGGCACCACCGGCTCGACGTGCGCCGGGCGCCGCTGATGCGGGCGGCGGTGGCCCGCGACCCCGCCGGCGGCCGCTGGCTGCTCCTCCACCGCCGGCATCACCTGGCGAGCGACCACACCTCCGGCGACGTGCTGCGCCAGGAGATCCACGCGCACCTGTCGGGCCGGGCGGACGACCTGCCGCCGGCGCTGCCCTTCCGCGACTTCGTGGCGCAGACGCGGCTGGGGGTGAGCCGGGCGGACCACGAGGCGTTCTTCCGGAACCTGCTGGGCGACGTGGACGAGCCCACGGCACCGTTCGGGCTGCTGGACGTGCAGGGCGACGGATCGCAGATCGTCCAGGCCTCGCTGCGGGTGGAGGCGGCGCTGGCGGAACGGCTGCGGGCGCGCGCCCGGGTGCTCAGGGTGAGCACCGCCACCCTGTGCCACGTGGCGTGGGCGCAGGTGCTGGCCCGGGCGTCGGGCCGGGACGACGTGGTGTTCGGGACGGTGCTCTTCGGCCGGATGCAGGGCGGCGAGGGGGCCAGCCGGGTGATGGGCCCGTTCATCAACACGCTGCCGGTGCGGGTGCGGGTGGGGGCGGAGGGGGTGGAGGCCACCGTGCGGCGCACGCACGCGCTGCTGGGCGACCTGCTGCGGCACGAGCACGCCTCGCTGGCCCTGGCGCAGCGGTGCAGCGGGGTGCAGGCGCCGGCGCCGCTCTTCTCCTCGATGCTGAACTACCGGCACCGGGCGCCGGCCGCTGCCGTCCCGTCCGTCGAGGCCGGGCACGGGTTGAACGGCAAGGCGCCGCTGCGCGGAGAGGAGCGGACCAACTATCCGCTGACGCTGTCGGTGGACGACCTGAACGAGGACGGGTTCCGGCTGACGATCAAGGTGAAGGCGACGCTCGACCCGGCGCGGGTGTGCGCGCTGGTGCAGGCGGCGCTGGCGGGGCTGGTGGGCGCGCTGGAGACCGCACCGGGGACGCCGCTGGCGCGCCTGGACGTGCTGCCGGCCGCGGAGCGCCGGCGGGTGCTGGAGGAGTGGAACGCGACGGCGGCGGCGTATCCGCGCGAC
>DASTNU010000861.1:0-3670 GCA_035720605.1 Longimicrobium sp.
GGGGCGGCAGCCGGCGCAGGCGGGGCTCCACCCCCAGCGCCTGCGCCAGCAGCTCCACCAGCCGCGACAGCGTCACCGTGTCGCTCTCGCCCAGGTTCAGCAGCTCGTAGCAGCCGGGGTGGGCCAGCGCGTAGTCCACCGCGCGCGTCACCCCCTGCACGATGTCGTCCACGTAGGTGTAGTCGCGCCGCGTGGACCCGTCGCCGAAGAACGGGATCTCCCGGCCGGCGGACATCAGCCGCGCGAACTTGTGGATCGCCAGGTCCGGCCGCTGCCGGGGCCCGTAGACGGTGAAGAAGCGCAGGCACACCACCGACAGCCCGTACAGGTGGCCGTAGGTGTGCGCCAGCAGCTCCCCCGCGCGCTTGGTGGCCGCGTACGGCGAGATCGGCTGGCCCACGGGATCGCTTTCCGAGAACGGCACCGGCGCGCTGTTGCCGTACACGCTGCTGCTGGAGCCGAAGACGAACGCCGGCACCCGCAGCCGCCGCGCCAGCTCCAGCATGGCCACCGTCCCCTCCACGTTCACCTGGCTGTACAGCACCGGCTCCTCGATCGATGGGCGCACCCCCGCCCGCGCCGCCAGGTGCACGATGGAGTCGATCCCCCCCGCCTCGGCGCCGGCCCGCGCCAGCCCCGCCTCCACCCCCGCCCCGTCGCGGATGTCCGCCTCCACCAGGCGAAAGCGCGCGTCGTCCAGCAGCGGGCGAATCCCCTCGCGCTTGATGGCGGGGTCGTAGAACGGGTCGAAGCTGTCCACCGCCCACACCGCGTCACCGCGGTCCAGCAGCGCGCGGCACAGGTGGCTGCCGATGAACCCGGCGCCCCCGGTCACCACCACCCGCAGCGGGCGCCCGACGTTCATCTCTGCCGCGCCCGTCACAGCGTCCGCGACTCCTGGCCCTGCGCCACCAGCCGCTCGAAGTGCGGCAGGGTGCGGCGCAGCCCTTCCTCCAGCGGCACCCGCGGCTCCCACCCCAGCACCTGGCGCGCGACGGTGATGTCGGGGCGGCGCACCTTGGGGTCGTCCTGCGGCAGCGGCAGGGTGGCGATCTGCGACCGGCTCCCCGTCAGGCGCAGCACCTGGTCGGCCAGCTGGCGCACGGTGAACTCGTGCGGGTTCCCCACGTTGGTGGGATCCACCCGCCCGGAGTGGAACAGGCGGTAGATCCCCTCCACCAGGTCGTCCACGTAGCAGAAGGAACGCGTCTGCGAGCCGTCGCCGTACACCGAGAGCGGCTCGCCGCGCAGCGCCTGCACGATGAAGTTGCTCACCACCCGTCCGTCGCCGGGGCGCATGCGGGGTCCGTAGGTGTTGAAGATGCGCACGATGCGGGTGTCCACCCCGTGGAAGCGGTGGTACGCCATGGTCATCGCCTCGGCGAAGCGCTTGGCCTCGTCGTACACGCCCCGCGGCCCCACCGGGTTGACGTGCCCCCAGTAGCTTTCCGGCTGCGGGTGCACCTGCGGGTCGCCGTACACCTCGCTGGTGGAGGCCAGGAGGAAGCGCGCCCCCTTGGCCTTGGCCAGCCCCAGCGCCTTGTGCGTCCCCAGCGACCCCACCTTGAGGGTGGGGATCGGCTGCTCCAGGTAGTCCACGGGCGAGGCCGGGCTGGCGAAGTGCAGCACCCCGTCCACCTCGCCCTCGACGTAGATGAAGTTGGTGACGTCGTGGCGGACGAAGAGAAAGCCGTCGCGCCCGATGAGGTGCGCGATGTTGTCGGGGTGGCCGGTGATGAAGTTGTCCATCCCCACCACCTGGTGCCCCTCGGCCAGGAAGCGGTCGCACAGGTGCGAGCCCAGGAACCCCGCGGCCCCGGTGATCAGGACGCGCATGGGCCCGGGCGGTGGCGGTGGATGATGCGGCGCTTCGGCAAGCTGGGTCTGCTGGATCGGGTTTGCTCAGGGAGCTGCGTGTCGTGGGCCTTCACGGAACGGCGCCGGGGCGCTCCGACGGCTCGACGGCAGAGGTTCAGCCCCCGCGGTTCTGCCGGCAAGATCCTTCGGTCGGCGCCAGGGCACCGAGCGTGCTGACGTTACACGCGGCGCCTCCCTCAGGAAGACAATCGCCGGCGCGAGGTTTGGCAACACCGCTCAGGCCTCCGCCCCGGCCGCCGCGGGCTCCACCGCCTGCCGCCCGATGGAGCAGTACTCGAACCCCATCTCCGCCATCCTCGCCGGGTCCCACAGGTTGCGGCCGTCGAAGATCACCGGCGCGCGCAGCTGCGCGCGGACGCGGTCGAAGTCCGGGGTGCGGTACGACAGCCACTCGGTCAGCACCAGCAGCGCGTCGGCGCCCTCCAGGCAGTCGTAGCTGTGCTCGCACAGCGAGAGCGCTCCCTCGGCCAGCAGGTCGGCGAAGTGGTGCCCCGCCTCGTCGCGCGCCTCGGGGTCGTGCGCCCGCACCCGCGCGCCGCGGGCGCACAGGCCGCGCACCACCTCCAGCGACGGCGCCTCGCGCATGTCGTCCGTCTCCGGCTTGAAGGAAAGCCCCCACACCGCGAAGGTGCGCCCGGACAGCTCCTCGCCGAAGTGCTCGGTAACGCGGCTCAGCAGCACCCGCTTCTGCTGCGCGTTCACCTTCTCCACCCCCTCCAGGATGGCCGGATCGACGCCGCACTGGCGCAGCGTGTGGACCAGCGCCTTCACGTCCTTGGGAAAGCAGCTCCCTCCGTAGCCGATGCCGGCGTACAGGAACGCCGGGCCGATGCGCTCGTCGGTGCCGATCCCCTGCCGCACCAGCCCCACGTCGGCCCCCACCGCCTCGCACAGCCGCGCCACGGTGTTCATGAAGGAGATGCGCGTGGCCAGCATGGCGTTGGCCGCGTACTTGGTGATCTCCGCGGACGCGATGTCCATGAACAGGATGGGGTTGCCCTGCCGCACGAAGGGCCCGTACAGCTCCGCCAGGCGGGCGCGGGCGTGCTCGCTCTCCACCCCCACCACCACGCGGTCGGGCTTCATGAAGTCCTGCACCGCCGCGCCTTCCTTGAGGAACTCCGGGTTGGAGCACACGTGGAAGGGGCGGTCGGTGTGGCGGCGGATGGCGTCCCGGACCTTGCGCGCCGTGCCCACCGGCACCGTGCTCTTGGTGATGACGATCTTCTCCGGCCCGTCCTCCGGCATGCTGCGGCCGATGGTCTCCGCCACGGCCAGCACGTGCTGCAGGTCCGCGCTGCCGTCCTCGCCCGGGGGCGTGCCCACGGCGATGAAGACGACCTCGGCGCCGCGCACGGCGCCGGCGACGTCGGTGGTGAAGGAAAGCCGCCCCTCGCGCAGGTTGCGCTCCACCAGCGGCTCCAGCCCCGGCTCGTAGATGGGGATCTCGCCCCCGTTCAGCCGCGCGACCTTGCCCGCGTCGATGTCGGCGCAGGCCACGTCGTTGCCGGTTTCGGCCAGGCACGCCCCCGCCACCAGCCCCACGTACCCGGTCCCCACGACGGCGATTTGCATGTGCGTACAGTCTTGGTCCCATAGCAGACGGCGCCGGAGCCTGGGCCCCGGCACCGGGAAGCGTTCAGAATAGCGGCGCGCGGCCCCCCGCCGCAACCTCCCGCCGGGCGTCCGCGGCTTGCCGCGGGCGCCCCGTACGGGTAAGTTAACGCCTTGTGCCGCAACGCAGCGCGGCGCCCCGGGGCCCCCGGAACAGGGCCCCGCGCGCCGCACCCGG
>DASTNU010000862.1:0-4415 GCA_035720605.1 Longimicrobium sp.
GTGCGCGCGGGAAGCGTGCGGACGGGCGCGGAGGCCGGCATTCGCGCGCGCATCGGCTTCGGCGCGGGGGACGCGTGGACGGGCGGGGGTGCCGCGCGCCGGGTGTCGGGGTGGATCGAAGCCGCGGGATGCCAGGAGGCGGTGCTGCGCGACCTGTTCCTGGACGGCAGCACGTTCGGCGGGCCGCGCCCGACGGTGGAGAAGCGGACGTGGGTGGCGCAGGGGGAGGCGGCGCTCGGCGTGCGCTGGCGGCGGACGGAGCTGGAGTACCGGTTCGTGCTGCGCGGGCGCGGATACGACACGCAGGCGGAGCCGCATCCCTGGGGATCGATCCGCCTGCGCGTGTATCCGGCCCGCAGCTAGGGGAGAAAGCGGCCTTCTTCGGCGAGCTGGCGCAGCAGGGCCCCGCGCTCGTTCTCTTCCGCCGCCAGGCGGCGCAGGTCGGGGGTGGCGGGCCGGCGCGCGCCGCAGCCGTCGCAGGCCAGGAAGCGCTCGTCCCACATCCACTCCTCCGTCCAGGCCCCGGTGCATTCCGGCCGCACGTGCCGCAGCGGCTCGGGTGCGGGCGCCTGCCGCGGCGACGCCACCTCCAGCACGGGCTCGAAGTGGCAGGCCACGCAGGGAACGGTGTGCGGCAGGCTGATGCGCTCCCCCAGCGGCATGCGCAGGTGCGCGCCGCAGCGCGGGCACTGCCCCACGAACCAGCGCACGCGGTAGCGGCCGGTCCAGAACAGGTAGGCCAGGTAGCCGCCCGCGCACAGGCACAGCACGGGGAAGGGGTAGTGCGGGGGGATGATGAAGGTGAAGGGCGCGATTCCCCAGAAGAACACCAGCGACACGGCCGCCTTGACGGCCCGCCCCGGCGCAGGCTGGTACACCAGCCCCACGCGCGCGGGCGCGGGCGGGTACGCGCACAGGACCATCTGTACCGGCGGAGCCTGGGTGGCGGCGTGCATCGGTTCCTCCGCGTCTCGACCCTCTGCTTCGAAGATAGGGAATTCGCGGGCTGGACTCCACCCCCCGGATGCGCGGCGAGGCACCTTCTGCACGGCCGCCATCCTGACGCAAAGGAATTCGCCGCCGAACCTCGCAGGTCCGCCTGCGCAGCGCCTGCGCAGACTGCGGGGGGCGAGATTGCGCGCGGCGACGGGCCACCAGGTTTGTCGGGTAGATTCCTCGGTCGGCGCCAGAGAATTCGCGGTAAGATAGAAACGCGCAGCGCCTCCTTCGGAATGACAGATCGGCGCTTCCACGCAGTTGAAGCCCCGCGCAGTTTGCGGGGCTTTCCGCTGTTCCAGCCGCGGCTTGAGCCGCCCGGGCGAGGGGCCGGATCTGCGCTCCGGAGCCGGCCACCAGGTGCGGACGGTAGATTCCTCGGTCGCGCGCAAGGATCGACGGCAGGGAAGGTTCCGCGCGGCGCTCCCTCGGAATGACAAGCTGTGGTGTTGGGCAGTTGAAGCCCCGCGCCGTTTGCGGGGCTTTCCGCGGTCGTTGCGGCGGCTTCAGCCGCTCGGGCGCGGCGCTCGCGGTACGGCAGAGGCGTGGCACTCCGTTCCGGCGCCGCCCCACGCGAGAGAGCCCCGACCCGGAGATCCGGATCGGGGCTCTTCCTCGTCCACCGCGGGTGATCGGCCGAAGGTCAGCCGACGACCAGGTTGAGCAGGCGGTCGGGGACGAAGATGGTCTTGCGCACCTGCTTCCCCTCGATCCAGCGCTGCACGTGCTCGTCCGCCAGGGCGGCGTCGCGCGCCTCGGCCTCGGCGATGCCGCGGGCCATGGGCATGCGCGCGCGCACCTTGCCGTTCACCAGGACGACGAACTCCACGGTGTCGGCCACGGCCTTCGCCGCATCGAACGACGGCCATTCCGCCTCCACGAAGATGGACTCCGCGTGCCCCAGCCGCTCCCACAGCTCCTCCGCCAGGTGCGGAGCGAACGGGGCCACCAGCCGCACCAGCGGCTCCACCGCGGCCCGCTCCGGGGTGCGGCCCCCGGCGCGGATGGTGTTCAGGCACTCCATCATCGCCGCGATGGCCGTGTTGTAGCTCAGCGACTCCAGGTCCTCCGTCACCTTCCTGATCGTCGCGTGCACCTTCTGCTCGACGGCGGGATCCAGCGGCCGCTCCCTGGAGGTGAGCACCGAGTCCCACAGCCGCGACAGGAAGTTGTACGGGCCGGTGATGCCGCTGTCGCGAAAGTCGCCGCCCTCCTGGTACGGGCCCAGGAACATCAGGTAGGTGCGGATGGTGTCCGCGCCCCACTCGGCGATGTACGCGTCGGGGTTCACCACGTTGCCGCGCGACTTGCTCATCTTGCTGCCGTCCTTGACGATGAGCCCGTGCGCGCGGAAGCGGGCGAACGGCTCCTCGAAGTGCAGCAGCCCCATGTCGTGCAGCGCCATGGTCACGAAGCGCGCGTACAGCAGGTGCAGCACCGCGTGCTCGTTGCCGCCGATGTAGCTGTCCACCGGCAGCCACTTCTGCGTGAGCTGCGGGTCGAACGGCACCTGGCCGAAGTCCGTGGACGGGTAGCGCAGGAAGTACCAGGCGCTGTCCAGAAAGGTGTCGCTCACGTCCGTCTCGCGCCGTGCCGCGCCCCCGCAGCCGGGGCACGTGGTCCGGTACCACTCCTCGTGCCGCGCCAGCGGGGAGACGCCCGTCGCGTCCGGCTTGTAGTCCTGGATGAAGGGCAGCTCCACGGGAAGCTGGTCCTCGGGCACGGGGACGATGCCGCACGCGTCGCAGTACAGGATGGGGATGGGTGGCCCCCAGTACCGCTGCCGGCTGATGGTCCAGTCGTGCAGGCGGTAGTTGATCCGCTGCTCTCCGAGACCCATCGACGCCAGCCACTCCGTGATGGCGCGCTTTCCCTCGGCCGCCTCCATCCCGTCGAAGCGCCCGCTGTTCACCAGCCGGCCGGGGCCGACGTACGCCTCCGCCGGCGGCGTGTCGCCATCATCCCCCTCCGCCGCGACGACGCGGGTGATGGGGAGGCCGAACCGGGTGGCGAACTCGAAGTCGCGCTCGTCGTGGCCGGGAACGGCCATGATGGCGCCGGTGCCGTACTCCATCAGCACGTAGTCGGCGATCCAGACGGGGACGTCGTGCCCGGTGGCGGGGTTGACGGCATGGCCGCCGGTCCACACGCCGGTCTTGGTCTTGTCCGTCTTCTTGCGCGTCACCAGGTCCTGCGCCGCCGCCTGCCGCCGGTACGCCTCTACCGCCTCGCGCTGCTCCGCGGAGGTCAGGCGCTCCACCAGCGGGTGCTCCGGCGCCAGCACCATGTAGGTGGCGCCGAACACGGTGTCCGGCCGCGTGGTAAAGACGCGGATCACCGGCTTCTCGCCGTGCAGCTGCGCGGGCTCGTGCCGGTCCTCGGCCACCTTTCGCCGGGCGATGGGGAAGGCCAGCTCGGCGCCCTCGCTGCGGCCGATCCAGTTCTCCTGCGCCTTGCGGGTGGTGTCGGACCAGTCGATGGTCTTCAGGTTCTCCAGCAGCCGGCCGGCGTACCTGGTGATCTTGAAGAACCACTGCGACAGGAAGCGCATCTCCACAGGCGTGTCGCACCGCTCGCACAGCCCGCCGATCACCTGCTCGTTGGCCAGCACGGTGTTGCAGCTGGGACACCAGTTGACCGGCGCCTCCTTCTTTTCCGCCAGCCCCGCCTTGTAGAGCTGCAGGAAGACCCACTGCGTCCACCGGTAGTATTCGGGCCGGGTGGTGTCGACGGCGTGGCTCCAGTCGTACATCAGCCCCACGCGGCGCAGCTGCGCGGTAAAGCGCTCCACGTTGCGGGGGATGAGCTCCATGGGGTTGATGCCCTGCTTGAGCGCGTAGTTCTCCGAGTGGATGCCGAACGCGTCGAAGCCGATGGGCTCGAAGACGTCGTGCCCCTGCAGGCGCTTGAAGCGGCCGTAGATGTCGGCGCCGGTGAAGGCGTAGATGTTCCCCACGTGCAGCCCCTCGGCGCTGGGATACGGGAACATCATCAGGTTGTAGAAGGGCTTCTCCGCCGCCCGCAGCTGCTGCGCGGTCCAGCGGTTGGTGCCCTGCTCCTCCCAGCGCTGCTGCCACTTGCGCTCGACTTCGGCGGGGTGGTAGCTGGCGGTGACGTGGGTGGCGTCGTCGGTGGTGCTCATGTGGACCGGCGATGGAGTCGGAAGTATGGGAAAGCCCGTCACGCAGTGACACGCGAGCCGCCGGGCGCGTGCAGCGGCCGACGGCTCTCTTCAGTAAACTGCCATATGTGGGGCGGATTTACAACCCCCGCCACGCCCACTTCAGGCGTTCCCACCACCGCAGGTTGTCCGGCCGCGGCAGCCTCGGCGGCTTGAGGTAGCCGTTCTTGTCGAACATCGATTCGCGCCGGGGAGGCCTCGGCGGCGACGGCGTCACGGTCAGTGCTTTCCTGAGCTC
>DASTNU010000863.1:0-4046 GCA_035720605.1 Longimicrobium sp.
CATCCGCGTCGTCGGCTCCGGCGGCGGATCGGACGATGGCGGCGGGGAGGGCGAGTCCGGCAGCTCCGGCGGCGAAAAATCGAAGTCCGGCTCCGGCAACTGACGAACGCGGTCGAAACAGCCCGGGAGAGCTGTCTGCTCCCCCGGGCTGTTCTGCGTGCAGCCGCGGACCAGGATTCAGGGGTTGTTCCTGAGGTACGTGTAGATCCCGGATTTGCGGCCGTTGTTCAGCGCAAGGATGGCGTCGGCGAGGTTGCTCATCTGCTCCGCGGGCGAGGTTCCCGGAATGGTGAAGCCGGAATCGCCGAACGCGGTCCTCAAGTCGTTCTGCACCCGGGTGACTTCCGCCGCGAACAGGCTGAGCTGCCCCTGCAGGATGGCATTCTGGGCCGTCAGGGCAGCATTCTGGGCCGTCAGGTCGGCATTCTGGGCGGTCAGGGCGGCATTCTGCGCTGCCAGGGTAGTATTTTCAGCGGTCAGCGCGGTATTCTGTGCAGTCAGCGTGGCGTTCTGGGCGGTCAGGGCGGCGATCTGCTGCTGCGCCGCGGCGAGCGCTGCGTCGCAGGCATCTCCCGGCCGGCACTTTCCGGCGCTTCCCGCCGCGACCATCGCCTGGATCTCCGCGGCCGTCAGCACCCGATCGTAGACGTCGACCTCGTCGATCAATCCTGCGAAGTGCCCCGTTGGAAATTCGTCCCGTCCGATGAGCAGGGGTTGCGTGGTGTAGCCCGGCACGAAGGTGGAGTTGTACCCGCGGTTGTGCGTCATCTCCAGTACCTGCTCAACCCCGTCGACGTAGATCTTCGCGTCCGTGTGGTCGCCCCGCACGTTCTGCCAGGTGCCTGTGACGTGATGCCATTGATTGCTCGGCAGCGTGGACACCGTTTGCCAGTGTGCGGTGCGGTTCTGTGCGTGGTTCTCCACGATCAGGCTGAGCCGGCCGCCGTTCTGTAGCCTGAGCATGTAGGAAACCCAGTTCCCTCCCGCCTGGGACTTGGCGATGATGGGTTGCTGGATGCGAGTCGCGGCGAACGGATTGATCCAGGCGGCGAGGGTGAAGGCCGTCAGCTGCAGGTTGGCGCTGTGGGGCACCAGCACGTAGTCGTCCGAGCCGTCCAGGCTGAAGGCCGATCCGACCATTCCCGGTGCAAAGCCGGCCCCGTTCTGCCGGAAACCATCGTTGCCGTCCTGGAGGTCGTGCGCGTTCCCGTCACCCGCCCACCAGCTCACCAGGCCCGAGGGAGGCGCGATGCACGCCGCCGCGGTGGTCAGCGCGGGTGCCTGGTGCTCCGCGGTCAGCGGAGCCGAGACTGCCGAATCGCAGCCGGAGAGAGCCGCGGCCGGTATCCCCAGCCAGAGGATCATCCACGTCGAGCGCGTCTTCCGATTCATTATTCCCTCCCGGGTAAAAGCGACACGGATGCCGCACGAACGCATGTAAACAGTTGCAGCGCATAGACTCACGCGTTGGTCTCATCCACAATGTAGGTCGATTTCGCTCCGTGGGACAAGAACATTCTGCGCCATTCCATCGGGGCTGGGAATTTCACGGTGCCGCGGTGCGTCCACGGGAATGACCGTGGAGCCTCCGCGGCTGGCTCCGCGGAAATTTTCTTGTGATTTTTTGCTCGGGATGGGTCATTCGCACCATGCCTCTGATGCGGCCGGGCAGCATCTTGGCGCACGACGGGCCGGGGACGGTAACCCGGCCGACCCAATCGAACCGGCCAAGACGCATGTTCTCGATTCGCCAGGTGTTCCCCGCGCTGATGGTCCTCTCCGCCGCCGCCGCGCCCGCGCGGGCGCAGCAGGCGCCGACGGAGATCGTCGTCAACATCCCCGCCGGGCGGCTGGACGTGCACCAGGGCGGCGAGCGGATCCGCAGCTATCCCGTGTCGGTGGGTGCGCCGCGGTTCGCGACGCCCACGGGGCAGGCCGGCATCACGCGGATGGTGTGGAATCCGTCGTGGACGCCCCCCGACAGCGAGTGGGCCCGCGACGAGCGCCCCGCCGCGCCCGGGTGGAGCAACCCGATGGGGCGCGTGAAGATGCACCTGTTCGAAGACTACTACGTGCACGGCACGCCGGCGGGCAACGAGCGCTTCCTGGGCCGCCCCGCCAGCCACGGCTGCATCCGCATGCGCAACGCGGACGTGATGGAGCTCGCCCGGCTGGTGCTGGCGGCGGACGGCGCCCCCGTCACCGCCGAGACCATCGACCGGCTGGCCGCCGACCCGGGGATGACGCGCGAGCTGCGCCTTTCCGGCCGGGTGCGGGTGCGCATCGAGTACGGCCTGGCGGAGCTGGAGGCGGATTCCGTGGCGCTGCACCCGGACGTGTACGCCCGCGCCGGCGGCCGCTACGCCGACCGTGCGCGCGACGAGCTGCGCGCCCTGGGCCAGGACCCCGCGGCGGTGGAGCGGATGGCGATCACCCGCTCGCCCGGCTCCGCGCTGCGCATCGCCCGCTCCGACGCGGCGCCGATCCGCGCCGTCCCTGGCGCCCCGATGGCCACCGCCGCGGAGGTGGTGACGGCCCTGCGCTGATGCCAGCGGCAGACGGCAACATGGCCCGGGAGAGCAACCGCTCTCCCGGGCCATGCCTTTTAAGTTCAGTCGCAGCGGGAACACCTGTCATTCTGAGGGAGCGCCCGCGCCGGAGCGGCAGACGTCCGCGAAGCTCGTGGCGCGACCGAAGAATCTGGTCGCCCCTCGCGCCGAACCTACCCCGGACATACGTCCGGGAACTGAACCCGCCGGCGAGATCCTGCCACCCGACAACCAGATTCTTCGGTCGGCGCCAGGCATCCGGGCGAGAAGCAGATGCGGGGTGGCGCCTTCCACAAGAATGACGGCGGCCGCAGGGTTCCCCACTTCCGAGGCCGGTTCACCCCGTTCACCCTTTCACCCCCGTCACCGCTGCGGCGCCGCGCCGAACGGAATCCGCTCGGGCATCTCCGCGGCGACGTACGCCATCACGGCCATCGCGGCGACGGAGCGGGCGACGTCGCGCGGGTCCAGCTTGTCGGGCGTGTCGGCGGCGGTGTGGTGGTACCAGAAGTAGCGGGTGCCGTCCACCTCCAGCCCCATCCCCGGCACGCCCAGCGCCATGATCGGTCCGATGTCCGCGCCGCCGCCCGGTCGGCCGATGCTGTCCGCCTCGATCGGCGCCAGCAGCGCGCCGATCTGCCGCACCACGTCGTACGCGGCGTCCGTCCCGCTGAAGCCGAAGCCGCGCGGCGCGAAGACGCCTGCATCGGACTCGATCGCCAGCACGTGGCTGGGGATCTCCGCCTGGTGCGCGTCGCGGTAGGCGGTGGCGCCGCGCAGGCCGTTCTCCTCGTTGGTCCACAGCACCACCCGCACCGTGCGCCGCGGCCGCAGCCCCAGCCGGTGCATCAGCCGCACCGCCTCCCACGCGGCGACGCACCCGCCCGCGTCGTCCATCGCCCCCGGCGCCACGTCCCACGAATCGATGTGCCCGCCGATCACCACCACCTCGTCCGGCAGCTCGCGGCCGCGGATCTCCGCGATCACGTTCCGCGACGGCGCGTCGGGGAGGAAGCGGCCCTCCATCCGCAGCCGCACCCGCGGGCGGTCGCCGCGCTCGGCCATCCGCCGCAGCATCATCGCGTCTTCCATCGAGAGCGCCGCCGCGGGGATCTGGCGCACGCTGTCCGCGTAGCGCATCCCGCCCGTGTGCGGCGTCTGCATCCCGAACGGCCCCACGGAGCGGATCAGGCTGGCGACGGCGCCCGCGCGCGCGGCCGCGATGGCGCCGGTGCCGCGGTACTGCACCGTCTGCCCGTAGGTGGTGAAGGGGACGTCGAAGAGGACGATGCGCCCGCGCGCCTCGTCCGCGCGCCGGGCCAGCTCGTCGAAGCTGCCGACCACCAGCACCTCCGCCTCGATCCCCTCCGGCGGCGTGCCGATGCTGCCGCCCAGCCCCAGCACGTGCAGCTCCACCTGCCGCGGAGCCAGCAGCGTGGCGGATTCGGCCCCGCGGACCCAGCGCGGCACCATCACCGGCTCCGCGTGCACGTTTTC
>DASTNU010000864.1:0-4762 GCA_035720605.1 Longimicrobium sp.
GGGTTGCCGTCGGCCCGTGCCCGTCGGCGAAGCCGGCGCCGGCGCCCCGCGCGGTCATGCCGACGGCGCTGCGGATGGGCACGGGAGACGGCGCGCGGCAGGGAGCCATCGCGATTTTTTCGACGAACGCCAGAGGCCCAACGGACCGCGGTCAGCGACCGGAATCGCCGCAGCGACTATCCACTGTGCGCGGTAGAGGACAGCACCGGATCAGCTGCATCCCGCAGGATTTCCACAGAATCGCACCGAACCCAGCGGACCGGATCACCCGAAACGCGATCCCGCGATCTCTATCCGCGCACCGGGCGCTGCAAGGCCGCGCGTCAGGAGTCGCTCGCGCGCGAAAATTTCGTGAGAGGGCAGGTCCCGCGCGGCGCCGCCCCTCGGAATGACGGTTTCGAGCGTGGACCGGTCGATCCGTGGAGGGGGCATCGTCCAAATCCGCGTGATCTGGAACCCGGCCCCCGTAACCTTCTGTTCCGCCCCGCCCGGCCGTAATTTCCCGCCATGGCCGAGCCCACGCACGCCTCCACCCGCCGCCGCGCGCCCCCGCCGCCCTCCCCCAGCTGGGCGGAGCGGATGCGGGCCATGCGAAACCTGCCGCCGTTCCTGCGCATGGTGTGGCAGACGCACCGCGGCTACGTGCTGGGCATCGGGGTTCTGCGGCTGCTGCGGGCGTTCGTCCCGCTGGCCACGCTGTGGGTGGGCAAGCTGATCGTGGATGCGGTGGTGGAGGCGTCGCGCACCGGCACGCCGGACTGGCGGCGCATCGGCGGGCTGGTGGCGCTGGAGTTCGGCATCGTGGTGCTGGACGAGGTGGCGGCGCGCACGGGGTCGCTGCTGGAGAGCCTGCTGGGCGACCTGTTCAGCAACCGCATGAGCGTGCGGCTGATGGAGCACGCCGCCGAGCTGGACCTGCAGCACTTCGAGGACCCCGCCTTCTACGACCGGCTGGAGCGTGCCCGCCGGCAGACGGTGGGGCGCATCGCCCTGTTGTCGCAGCTGTTCGGGATGGCGCAGGACGCGCTGACGCTGCTCACCCTCGTCGGCACGCTGCTGGCCTTCTCGCCGATCCTCTTCGTGCTGCTGGTCGTGGCCGTGCTTCCCTCGTTCCTGGGAGAAACGCACTTCGCCGCGCTGGGCTACTCGCTGCTGTACCAGTGGACGCCGGAGCGGCGCAAGCTGGACTACTACCGCCTGGTCGCCGCGTCGGAAAAGACGGCCAAGGAGGTAAAGCTCTTTGGCCTGTCGCCGTACCTGATCGGCCAGTACCGCGCGCTGGCGGACGGCTTCTACGCCGCCAACCGGCGCCTGGCCATCCGCCGCAACCTGGTGAGCACCGGCCTGTCGCTCCTGTCGACGGTCGGCTACTACGCGGCGTACGCCACCATCGTCTACCGCACCGTGCTGGGCCGCCTGACGCTGGGCGACCTGGCGCTGCTCTCCGGCACCTTCTCCCGCTCGCGCGACCTGGTGCAGCGGACACTCCTTTCCACCACGGAGCTGTACGAGCAGGCGCTGTACCTGGACGACCTCTTCGTCTTCTTCTCCATGCGCCCGGCCATCGCGCGCCCGGAGCGCCCGCTCCCCTTTCCCCGCCCCATCCGCGACGGGTTCGAGTTCCGGGACGTTTGGTTCCGCTACCCGGAGCCGGTGGAGGGGACGCCGGTCACCGCCGACGTGCCGGACGACGACCCGTCGTGGGTGCTGCGCGGCATCTCGTTCCGCATCCGTCCCGGCGAGCGGGTGGCGCTGGTGGGCGAGAACGGCGCGGGAAAGACCACCCTCACCAAGCTGCTCACGCGGCTGTACGACCCCACCCGCGGCGTGATCCTGCTGGACGGCCGTCCCCTGGCGGAGTACGACCCGGCGGAGCTGCACGACCAGGCGGGGGTCATCTTCCAGGACTTCGTGCGCTACGACATGACGGCCGAGGAGAACATCGCCGTGGGGCGGATCGCCGAGCTGGAGCGCGACGGGGAGGCGGCGCACCCGCGGGTGGTGGGGGCGGCGGAGCGCTCGCTGGCGGCGGAGGTGGTGGAAACGCTCCCCGAGCGCTACCGGCAGATGCTGGGGCGGCGCTTCGACGGGGGGGTGGACCTTTCCGGCGGGCAGTGGCAGAAGGTGGCGCTGGGCCGCGCCTACATGCGCGACGCGCAGCTCCTGATCCTGGACGAGCCCACCGCCGCCCTGGACGCCCGCGCGGAGTACGAGGTCTTCCGCCGCTTCGCCGAGCTCACGGAAGGAAAGATGGCGATCCTCATCTCGCACCGCTTTTCCACCGTGCGCATGGCGGACCGCATCCTGGTGCTGGAGCACGGCCGCGTGCTGGAGGAGGGAAGCCACGAGGAGCTGCTGGTCCTCGGCGGCCGCTATTCCGAGCTCTTCAACCTGCAGGCGGCGGGGTACCGGTGAACGGGTAGTGAAGTGGGGACTTGTTGAACAGAAAAGGAGTGGGTAGATTGTAGCGACTTAAAATTAAGTCATCAGAACTAATTTTAAGTCAGAAGACTTATTCTACTGTCCGAGGGGCAGGAGGACGGGCCGATGGGCTTCTTTTTCACGCCGCTGGACCAGATCATGTCTTCCGCGGGCAAGGTCCGCCTGCTGCGCGCCCTGAGCACGACCGCCGCGCCCGTTTCCGGCCGCGAGGCCGCCGATTCAGCGGGGATCGCCGTGCAGCCGGCACAGCGCGCACTCGCCGAGCTGGTGACCATGGGCGTGGTGAGGCGCGAGCAGACCCGCAGCCAGCACCTCTACACGCTCAACCGGGAGAACTACCTCGTACAGTCGATCACACCGCTCTTTCGCGTGGAAGAGGAGCGGGTGGCGCGGGTGTTCGCCGAGCTGGGGCGGCTGGGCACGGGGGAGCTCCGGTCCCGCATCGAGGGGCTGTACCTGTACGGCAGCGCGGCACGCGGCGAGGACCGCATCGGAAGCGATTTCGACGTGCTCGCCGTCGCCGTCACGGCCGACGACGTAAACAGAGTGCACGAGGCTCTGGCGGAACACGCGGAGCAACTGTACACTCGGCACGGGCTGCGGCTCTCCGCCGTCGTCATCGACCAGGACAAGCTCCGGACGATGCACGGCGACGGCGATCCGCTTGTCCGGGAGCTGTCCCGGGACAACCGTCGAATCACCGGCAAGAGACTGGAGCACGTCATTCATGGTCACGCGCGGAAGCAGAAAGGAAGTTGACCGGGGGCAGGCGGAGAGGTACCGGCGGGTGGGCGCGGCGCTGCTGGAGAGCGCGCGGACGCTGGCCGAGCTGGCCACCGAGTCGGACAGCTACGGCAACGCGATCGCGGTGATCGCCGTGCACGCCTGCATTGCGTACAACGACGCCCTTTCCATCGCCTGGAAGGGGATCGAGTCCACCGAGGGCGACCACGTCCGCGCCGCCGACACGCTGGTGTTCGCGCTGAGCCACCGGGCGCCGCCCGAGCGCGTGCGCCAGCTGCGCACGGTGCTGAACAGAAAGGACCAGGTTTCCTACCAGGGCAGCTACTACCGCGTGAGCGAGGCGGCGCGGCTGCTGGAAGACGCCGCCGGGTTCTGCGGCTGGGCGGAGGAGATGTACGACCAGCGGCCGCCCGCCCTGGGCTGACGGAAGGCGGCGGCGCAGAGGGGAGAGGACGCGGCGGCCGGGTGCCGGATCTCTGCGTCCTTTTCCGCCCATCCGCACCTCCGCGTGAAACGCCGTTGCCGGTCCCGCGCACACCGTCATCACATCGGCTATAATCCATCCGGCCCGCGGGAGCATCTACGGGCCGGCGCCGCCTTCGATGAAACCATCCCGGTGTACGCGGCGTACCCAGTGCCGCGCCGACCCACACCGCCTTCCAGAGACAATCCGCATGATGATCATCGCCGCCGCGCTGGCCGGGCTGCTGCAGGCTGCGCCCGCCGTGCCCGCCGCTACGCCGCAGGACTCCGCCTCCGCCTACCTGGACCGCGGCGCCGCCGACCTGCTGCGCGGCGCGCGCGAGCGCCGCGCGCGCGTGGAGCGCAGCATCGACATGTACCGGGTGACGGCGCGCGAGCGCATTCACGCCGGGGTGGAGGCGATGACGCGCGACCGCACCCTCTTCGGGCAGGAGACGGCGGTGCGCATCGAGTGGCGGCGCAACGAGACCGGCACGCTCCAGGTGCTGGGCGCCCGCCAGGCCGCGCCCGCGGCGGACCGGCGCTCCCGCGTGCCCGAGGACCTGCGCAGCGACGTGACGGACCTGGCCTTCGATCCGGACGCGCTGCAGCTCAGCCTCTTCCAGTTCGGGGCGAACGTGGACGTGGAGGACGACGAGGAGCGGGCGCGGGAACGGGAAGCCGGCGAGGAAGGCGACAGCGCCGACGTGGAGGTGGAGATGGATCCCATCGATCCGCTCAGCGCGGGAAGCGAGGCGCACTACCGCTTCCGCTCCGGCGACACCACCGTCGTGCGCCTTCCCGACGGCTCGCGGCTGCAGCTCATCCAGCTGGAGATCATCCCCCGCCGGCGCGAGTTCCGGCTGCTGCGCGGCTCGCTGTGGATCGACCAGCAGACGCACGGAGTGGTGCGCAGCGTGCTGACCACCGCCCGGCCGTTCGACCTGCGGCGCGACGTGGACGAGGACATCCCCCGCGCGGTGAACACCTTCGGCGCCATCCGGGCGACGGTGCGCTACATCACGGTGGAGTACGCGCTGGTGCAGGGGCGCTGGTGGCTGCCGCGGCTGGTGGCCATCGACGCGCAGGCCAACCTGGGCTTCCTGGCGGGGCT
>DASTNU010000865.1:0-7257 GCA_035720605.1 Longimicrobium sp.
CCTCCGCCTTGGCCGCGATCAGCAGCAGCTCCGGGTCGCTCTGCGGAGTGGTGAGCTCGCGCAGGCGCCGCGCGGCGCGCCAGTTCCGCTCCTGCGCCAGCAGTTGCGCCACGTCCGGCGGCACGTCGGGCCCGCGGACCATCGCGGCGGACGCGGGAGCCCGTGGCCGCTCGTCGGGCGCGGGCGAGTTGCCCAGGCGCGCGGCGGCCCACACCAGCACGGGGATCAGCACAACCGCCGCGGCGGCGATGATCTGGTTGCGTCGCGTCATCATCGGCGGCGCGCGGTTGCGAAACGCATGCCCCCTGAGGGGTGAAGGGGTGAAGGGGTGAAGGGGTGAAGGGGTGACACTGGTGTTGGGGGCGAGGGACAGCGTGAGGGGTTGCCGGCGGTCGTATTCCCCGCCTCTACTCCGTCGTGGCGGCGAGGAAGTCGATGAGCAGCGCGTTCACGTGCTCCGGGTACTCGGCCATCACCCAGTGGCTGGCTTGCGGCAGCCGCTCCACGCGCAGGTTGGGCACCCACTCCTCCAGCCCCTCCGTCAGCCTGACGGTGAGCGCCCGGTCGCGCTCGCCCCAGATGAGCAGCGCAGGGTGCTCGATCACGCGCGGCGGCGGGCCGGGAAAGCGGGCGGCCGCACGGTAGTAGTTGATCATCGCGGTGATGGCGCCCGGGCGCGCGGCGGCCTCGCGGTAGCGGCGGATGTCTTCGTCCGTGAACGCGCCGGGGCGCACGGACTCCGCGCGGAAGATGTGCTCCAGCAGCGCGAAGCCGTTCGCGCGGAACGCTGCCTCCGGGAGCGCCGGCACCTGGAAAGCCGCGGCGTACCACGAGCGAAGCATCTGGTCGGGCGTCATCAGCTCCCGCGCGAATGCCTTCGGGTGCGGCGCGTTCAGGATGGCCAGCCGGTCCACGCGCTCCGGCGAGACCATCGCGAGGCGCCACGCGATCACGCCGCCCCAGTCGTGCCCCACCACGTGCGCCCGCTCCGCGCCGGTCTGGCGAATGAGCGCCTCCGCGTCACCGATCAGGTTCTCCAGCCGGTACGACGAGACGCCGGGCGGCTTTTCGGAGAGGTTGTAGCCGCGCAGGTCCGGCACGAGCACGCGAAAGCCGGCGTCCGCCAGCGGCTGGATCTGCCGCCGCCACCCCCACCAACACTCCGGGAAGCCGTGCAACAGCAGCACCGGCGGACCCACGCCGGCCTCCACCCAGTGCAGGCGCACGTTGTTGACCACGCCCTCCCGGTGCGTCCACCCCGCCTCTTCCCCGGCCGCCGTCATCCCTGTCTCCTGTCAACCGGGCACGTGTGTCGTGATGTGGACGTACAGCAACGCCGGGGCCGCGGCGGGCTCCAGGGCCTGTTTACTCTGGGCCCTTGACACCGGGAAAGAGGTGGTGTATCGTACGTGCAGTTAGACCCTCGCGAGAGCGAACATTACAGCCCCGGGGAGCTTCGGCTCCCCGCTTTTTTTATCCCACCCTTCAACCGCTCGTTATGTACCCTCGCGTTAAGATCTTCCTCGACTTCTGGAACTTCCAGCTCTCGTGGAACGAGTTCCACGAGCGGCGAGGCTTCCGGCAGCAGGTGCGGATCCCGTGGTCGCCGCAGCTGCCGCAGGTGCTGGTGCAGCGGGTGGATCCCGCCCGCCATCTACGCCGGCACGCACGTATACGCCTCGCACAGCCCGTGGCACGCGAACGACCACAAGCTGCGGCGCTTCTTCAACTTGATGGACGGGTTCACCGGGTACGACGTGCTGCTCAAGGAGCGGGCGCCACGCACTCCCTCGCGATGCCCCAACGCCAGCTGCCGGCAGCCGATCTCCATCTGCCCGCACTGCCAGCAGCCCATCCAGCGCACCGTGGAAAAAGGGATCGACACCGCGCTGGCCACCGACCTGATTCGCTTCGGGCTGGACGGGCACGACGACCGCGCCATCCTGGTCGCCGCCGCCGCCGACCACGTGCCGGCAGTGGAGTTCCTGGGCAACCGCGCGAAGCAGATCACGCACGCCTGGTTCCGCGGGCAGGCCATGGAGCTGCGCAACGCCTGCTGGGACCACGTCCACCTCGATGATCTGATGCCCGACCTGCTGGGCTGACCGGCGCAGCAGGGTCGAAAGAGATGGAGGCCGTCCTCCCGGCCACCTCGCGAACGAGCCCGCTCCGGCAAACGCCGGAGCGGGCTCGTCTTTCTCGTGCGGCGCCGATGGGTCGATCAGACGTCGCCGCCGAAGACGTTGAACTCGGGAACGAGGACGGTTTCCTCGTCCGCCGCCTGACTTTCCGCCGCCGGCTGGGCGGCGCGGGCGGCCTGCTGCTGCGCGGCCAGGGCGGTGGCGGCCATGATGCCGGCGGGCCCCATCGACTCCACCATGGTGCTGGGCACCACCATCATCCCGCCCTTCTGCTTGAGCCCCTCGTACAGGATGTTCATCTGCCGCAGCTGCAGTGCCGTGGGGTTGGCCTGGTACGCCTCCGCCGCCTTCTCGAAGAGCTTGGCGATCTCCACCTCCGCCTCGCCCAGGATGATGCGCGCCTGCTTCTCTCGCGCGGCCTGCGCCTCGCGGGACATGGCGTCCTGCAGCGATGTCGGGATCACCACGTCGCGCATCTCCACCGAGTGCACCGTCACGCCCCACGGCGTGGTGCGCTCGTCGATCAGCGCCTGCAGCTCCTTCTCGATCTGCATCCGGCCGCGCAGCAGCTCCGTGAGCGAGGTGCGGCCGATGATGTCGCGCAGCGCCGTCTGCGCCGCCCAGCTGACCGCCTGCACGTAGTCCTGCACTTCCAGCGCGGCCTTCTCGGGGTCGTACACGGTCCAGAACAGCACCGCGTCCACGTTCACCGGCACGGCGTCGCTGGTGAGCGTCTGCTCCGCGGCGAAGGGCGAGGTCACGGTGCGCTGGTCGATCCACGCGGCCACGGTATGCACGCCGGGCACCACCCAGAACACGCCCGGGCCGCGCATTCCCACGTACCGGCCGAACTTGAGCACCACCGCCCGCTCCCACTGGTTGGCGATCTTGGGCGAGAACATGGCGATGGCGCCCAGGACGGCGCCCACCACCGCGGCCGTCACGCTCCCCGTGGCGGCGGCGGTCGCCAGGCCGGCGGCCGTGGGGCCGGCCAGCGCGAGCGTGCTGAGCACGTTGGGGCGCGGGCCGCGGGCGGCCGGCGCGGGAACCACGCCCGACGCGGCGGGCTTGGAGGGGACGAGGACGGAAACTGGGACCACCATGGGTACCTCTCAGCGGGTTCGGCGGCTGTCCAGGTGAATGATCACGTCGTCCAGCGAAAAGCCCAGCGCGCTGGCCTCTCGCAGGAAGGTGTCTTCCAGGGCGCCCAGCTCCGCGTACAGCTCTTCGCGGCGAATGGCGTCCGGCGACGCACGCACTACGATGCCCACCCCGGCCACGGTTTCGAGCACCTGCTGCCGTTCCAGCTCGTGGTAGGCGCGGGCCACGGCGTTGGCGCCCACGCGCAGGTCCACCGCCAGCTGGCGCACGGTGGGAAGCGTCTGCCCGGGCGAGAGCAGCCCCGCGCCCACGGCGGAGCGCACCGTGCGGACGATCTGCGCGTCGGCGGGCGTGGGGTCGGACGGATCGATGTGGAACATGCGTTCGGCGTCAGGCGGTCCGTGAAGGGATGCGCGCTCCGGGCGGGCGCGTCAAGGCACCAGTCGAGGATCAGCGCGCGACCGGCGGGCAGCACCATCGACAAGGTGACGAGGTGACGGGGTGATGGGGACGAGTGCGGTCGGGGTTTGGCGTCGATTTCCCCATTCGCGCACCGACGCACTAGCGCACTTCCCCCTCCGCCGGCCGTTGCCCCGTCGCCGCCCAGGCGCGCAGGGCGTCGAACGCGGCGCCCACCTGCGCGGGCGTGAAGTTGCAGTGGCCGTCCGCGACCACGTACGCCGCCGCGAAGCGGTCCGCGGTCCCGGCGATCTGCACGGTGGCGCGGTAGCGGTCCATCTGCTCCGGCGACACCGTGGCGTCGTAGGTGGTGTGCACGGCGAAGACGGGGTCGGCGATGCGGCCGGTGGGCGTGTAGCGCGTGCGCAGGTACTCCACCGCCGCCGGGTCCGCCGCGTATCGCCGCACGCCGCGGCTGCTGGCGGGGTCGTCGCCAAGGCCGTGGTACGCGGTGCCGCGGTTGTCGAACGGGTTGCCGCCGGCGCGCTCCACCATCTCCCGGTAGATGGAGGCGAAGAACCAGACGAGGCCGGGGATGCTCTGCGGCCGCAGGGCGTAGCGCCGCGCCAGCGCCTCGGCGCCCCCGGGGCTGGCGCGCACCGCGGCCACGATCGAATCGCGCACGGGGGCCGGCGCGGCGGGGAGGTCCACCAGCCCGCGCGGCGACGTGGTCAGCACGCCGGGATACAGGTAGTCGAACGAGACCAGGAGGTCGAACATCGTCCGCGTCCCTTCCAGCGTGGGGCTCAGCACGCCGCAGAGGGGGAGCGTGCCGTCGTACGCCTCCGGCCGTCCCTCGATGGTGGCGATGGTGATCAGCCCGCCCATGGAGTTCCCCGTGACGAAGGTGCTGTCCGGCGCCCCGTACCGGCCGATGAAATGCCGGCGCAGCGCCTCCGTGTCGTCGATCCCTTCCTGCACGGCCCACCCCTGTGCGCGGTACCACGACTGCGCGAACGCGAACCCGCGCGAGGTGAACGCCCCGCGGAACTGCGCGTGGCGCGGCGCCAGCGGCTCGAACGCCGTGCCGACGATCTCGTAGCCGTGCGCGTAGATCACCAGCCCGCCGTTCCACCCGGCGGGGATCTCGATGCGGTACGGCGCTCCGGCGAGGGTACCGGTATCGACGACGGCCTCGGTCGGGCGGGCGGCACGCGGGTTGGACGGCGCGGGAGGGAGGGATGCGCAGCCGGCGGCGGTGAGCGCCAGCAGGGCGATGGGGAGGCGGCGAAAGGCCATGTGGGAAGTGGCGGCGCGGCGTGGATCAGCTGGGCAGCGGAGGATAGCGCGCCGGCGGGGCGGGGAGCAATCCGCGCTACGGGCGATCCTCGCCGGGGTCGTGGTCCTCCCCCAGCGCCAGGGTGCGCAGGGCGGCGCGGCGGCGCTGCTCCATCGGCGCCTTGTCCAGCGCCTCGATCCCTTCCATGGTGAACCCCTCCGCCGGGTCGAAGCCCAGGCTGGCCATCAGCTCGCGGATGTAGTCCTCCTCCAGCCCGCGGTCGCGGATGCGCTGCCCGATCTCGTCGTCCGTCAGCATCTCTCAATGCTCCGTGTGGTGGTGGGACTCCCTGTTTACCGCGTAATCCGGGCCATGCAGGTGAGGGGGTGACACGGTGACACGGTGACACGGTGACACGGTGACACGGTGAAGGGGTGAAGGGGTGAAGGGGTGAAGGGGGCCGGCGGAT
Source organism: Longimicrobium sp. (assembly GCA_035720605.1). GTDB lineage: Bacteria > Gemmatimonadota > Gemmatimonadetes > Longimicrobiales > Longimicrobiaceae > Longimicrobium. The sequence goes on from DASTNU010000865.1 coordinate 5,390, forward strand.
GGCATGGCGCTCCGGCCGGCGAGCCGCGAGCCGGCGTGAGAAGTCGGAAACGGCAGAGGGGACGAAGCGCGGCAGGGGGCCATCGAAATTTGGGGGGTGCGGACTGCCTGCGCCGGGTGGGTTTCCGAGCGTCACCGGGACCAAGTCGCCCGGATCACCTGATGCGCGATCCCGCATACCGTCCGGACGCGCCACGGCGGGAGGAAAGGTGCGGAGCCCGGTCCCCGTTTCGCTCGAGGATCAATCGGCCCGGCCGATCAAGGAAAAGGCGCCGCGCACCCGGACGGATGCGCGGCGCCTGGTCCATCGCCAGCCGCGACCTCAGGAGCTCGGGGCGGGCTTCTCCGCCATCATCCGGCGAATGGGGATGATGAGGGCGGCCAGCACCGCCGTGGCGATCAGCAGCGAGAGCGTGGTCCGCTCGAAGAGCGCGGGCATCTGCTGCGGGTTCTCCGGGTCCACGTGCCCGCCCACGATGCCGGCGATCAGGTTGCCCATCGCCGCCGCCATGAACCACACGCCCATCATCTGCCCCGTGAACCGGCGCGGCGACAGCTTGGTCATGGAGCTCAGCCCCACCGGGCTCAGGCACAGCTCGCCCACCGTCTGGAAGAAGTAGCTGGCCACCAGCCACCAGGGCGAAACCCGCGTCCCCACGCCGCCCGTCAGCACCGCGCGCGCCGCGAAGATCATGATGGCGAAGCCGATGGCCGCGAAGAACAGGCCCGCCGCGAACTTGGCGGGGCTGCTCAGGTCACCGCCCCGGTTGCGCGCCAGCCACACCCACAGCGCGGCGAAGAGCGGCGCCAGGGTGATGACGAAGAAGGAGTTGGCGCTCTGCAGCCACAGCACGGGCATGGTCCAGCTGCCGAACTCCCGGTCCGTGTAGTCGGCCGCGAACAGGTTCAGCGAGGTGGGCGCCTGCTCGAACGCGGACCAGAAGATGGTGGCAAAGACGAAGAGGACGATGATCACCGCCACCCGCTTCTTCTCCCCCGTGTCCAGCCCCGCGCCGAAGAAGAGGTAGGCGAAGTACAGGGCGGCCAGGGTAGCCATGACGTAGCTCATGTTCTCCGCGATCGTCAGCGGAGTCAGGCCCATCAGGTAGACGCCCAGGACGATGAGCGCCAGCACCCCGAAGCCGCCCACCAGGTACCGCACGGCCTCCGCCCGCTCCTGCGGGCTTCCCGAGGGCTCCCTGCCGATGTCGCCCAGGGTGCGGTCCGCCGTCATGCGGTACCAGATGAGGCCGATGACCATTCCCACGCCCGCCGCGCCAAAGCCGTAGTGCCAGCCGAAGCGCTGCTGGTCCTCGCCCAGGTAGCCGGTGATGAGCGGGGCGAACAGGGCGCCGATGTTGATGCCCATGTAGAAGATGGAGAAGCCCGCGTCGCGCCGGGCGCCGCCCTCGGGGTACAGGTCGCCCACGATGGCGCTGATGTTGGGCTTGAGCAGCCCCGTGCCCAGCACGATCAGGAACAGCCCCAGGAAGAACGCCGGCTTGCCCGCGATCGCCGAGAGCGCGATGGAGCCGTGCCCCATGGCGATCAGGATGCCGCCGTACCAGATGGCGCGGCGCAGCCCCAGCAGCCGGTCGGCGATCCACCCGCCGGGAAGCGAGGCCAGGTACACGCTGGCGCCGTAGATGCCCACGATGGGCGCCGCCTGGTCGCGGCTCATCCCCATGCCGCCATCGGTGAGCGCGGCGGCCATGAACAGCACCAGCAGGGGCCGGATCCCGTAGTACGAGAACCGCTCCCACAACTCGGTGAAGAACAGCGTCGACAGGCCCCGTGGATGCCCGAAGAACGCCGTGTCCGTCGACGCGTGCGGCGCTGGGCCGCCGCCTGCGTACGCCTGGGAGGGGT
>DASTNU010000866.1:0-16091 GCA_035720605.1 Longimicrobium sp.
CATCAACCTCAAGGACAATCCCCGCCTGGTCCGCGACTACACCGTCTTCGCGGAGGTGATCGACGGGATCGACGTGGTCGACGGGATCCTGGAGGGAGACGCCGTCGCCTCCATGCGCGTGGAGCCGGCGGGCCGCTGACCACGGAGGCGGGTGTTGCAGTGTCAAGGGCCTCCGCGGCGCGCCGCGGAGGCCCTTCGCATCCCCTGCCGCCAGCGGCGCGTCAGTCCCGCACGCAGCTGCACTTGCAGTTCGTCGGGTCCGGCGTGCAGTCGCAGCACGCGTGGTAGCCCGGAATGCACAGGATCTGGCAGGTGGAGGTGGAGCAGTCGGTGCTCCCGTCGCCGGGGCACCCAGGCGGCGACCCGGCCGCCTGCGCCGCGCCGGTCCTGGCCGCGCCGCCCCCGCAGCTCGCCAGGACGCGCTGCAGCGTGGCCGCGGAGAGCCCCGCCGCGCCGACGTTCACCACGCCGCTCCGCAATGCGATTCCGCGCCCCGTCCAGCGGTCGCCCATCGGCGTCGCGCCCAGGAACGACGCCGCGGTTGGGGAGAGCGTCTCGCGCCCCTCCAGCAGGAGCCCCACCGCCGGGCTGCCGTCCGCCGGCACCACGAGGATGTTCCCGTGGTCGAAGAGGACGCGCGCGCCCGCGTAGTGGAGCACGGCGTTCTGCAGGGGCGCCCCGTCGCGCTGAAGGACGAAGACGCGGTCGGCGATCCCGTTCGCGGCCTCGCCGTTCGTCCCGCCGTCCACCGCCACCACCACGTTCGCGCTGGCGGCGGAGCGCTGCACCACCACGTCGCCGGTCAGCACCTCCCGCATCGGCATCGCGGCGTCGCCGCCGTGCGTCCGGGCCGCCGCGCTCGCGCCGGCCCCTCCAGCGAGCCCCAGCGCGGCGAGGAAAAGAATGGCGGGTCTCCTCATGGCATCCTCCTGCGAGTACAGGTGGGAGGGAGAAAAAAAAGCGGCTTGGGGGTGCTGCAACAATCGGCCCACCTGCCCGCCCGGGGTTCAGTGTGGACGGGGATGCGTCGCGTCGTTCGGCGCGTGGAGCGAGACGGGCTCCGCGCCTCTCGATCTCCGTGGTCGAGAAGCCTTCACAAGCAGCCGTTGCAGCAACAGCGTTTCCGGGATGGGTCCGCAGTTGCCCCTTCTCGCCCATGCTGTCATTCTGAGGGCGGCGCTCGCGTGATCCTGCCCTTCCTGGATGCGTGCGCGCCGACCGAAGAATCTGGTGGCCGGAGTGCGGGGACTCTCCCGTGCCGGGTTTCACGGCCGTGCGGACCGGCACCGTGCACTCCGCAACCAGATTCTGAGGTCGGCGCCATCGATCCAGCGAAGGGAGAGGATCAGCCGGCGTCGACCTCAGAATGACAGCGCGGACAGGCAGGGGAAAAACTCCAAACGCGATTCACAGGCGACGAGGTTCCACTGGCGCCCGCGGCGTCGCCCTGTAGCTTTCGTCATCCTCCGCCACGGATGCGGATCCACGTTCCCCCGCACACGCACGCACATGCGCAGACTGCTTCTCCTCTCGCTCACGCTGCTCGCCGCCTGCCACGCGCAGACGTCGCCCTCCCCGTCCACCACCGCGCCGTCACAGGGCGGAGCGGTCGAAACGACGGAGCAGGAGCGGGCCGCGGTGCTCGCGACCGTCCAGAGCTTCATGGACGCGCTGCGGACGAAGGACGTGGCGGGGTTGAACCAGCACGTGGACTCGCTCACGCGCATCACGCTGCTCCGGCCGGTGCGGGAAGGGGGAACGCGCGTGGTGGTGCTGACCGCCGCGCAGTTCATCCAGGCGGTCACCCGGCCGGGCGAGCCCGGGGTGGACGAGCCCATCCGCAACCCGGTGGTCCACGTGAGCGGCGACCTGGCCACCGTCTGGGCAGAATACCAGGTGCGGCGCGACACCACGGTCACGCACTGCGGCTTCGACGCCTTTCACCTGTCCCGGCGCGACGGGCGCTGGAAGTTCCTGAACGTCAGCGACACCTACCAGCAGACGGGGTGCGGCCCCGCCTGGCCGCGCTGAAAAAGAATGCCTCACGCAGAGTCAGCAGAGTGAGCAGAGTTTGGTTGCAAGGGACAACTCTGCTCCCTCTGCTGACTCTGCGTGAGGCATTCTTTCTGGTAAAATCACTCGATAAGCAGCGGCCCCGGCGAGATGCTCGCCGGGGCCGGAGCCCACCGCGCCGGAGCGAAGCCGTCCCGCCTACGGACGTGCCGGCGGTCGAGGCAGCGCCGTCGGCGGCACCATGTTGTTCAGGCGCATGTAGTTGGCGAGCTGGCTGTAGTGGTCCGCCATGTCCACCACGTGGCCCAGCACCATGGCGGCGCGCGTCACCGTCCGCGACTGGCCGCGGAAGGTCATGGTGATCTGGTCGCCCAGGTTCGCGTCGTTGAGCTGCGCGAACGCGGCCTCGCAGAACGTGAACGAGGCGTTGAGCCGCGCCATCAGCCGGTCCTTGGGCCAGGTGGCCTTGACCGAGTCGGCGGTCGTGGTGTCCTCCGCCGACTGCGTCGCCTTCATGTCGCCGAACGCGTTGCAGAACAGGTAGTTGTCGGTCGCCAGGTGCTGGGCGATGTAGCCGATGGATTGCTGCGCGGGCGTCGGCTTGTAGGCGAACAACCGCTCCGGGATCGAGTCGAACGCCTGCGCGAGGTTCCGCTGCAGGGCCATGGTCCGCCCCTGGAACACCGTGGTGACGGGGTTCGCCGGCGGAGCTCCGGACGGTTGCTGGGCGGCGACATTCGCCGGCAGGGCCAGCGCGACGAGCACTGCGTACAAGGTCTTCATACGCCCTCTGCGGAGGATGGTGGGGAATCGTCGTGATAATCGGCCGCGCGGCCGCCCTGCGCAACCGTGTGCAGCCGTGGGATGGCCTGCCGCGGGCGACCGCCGCTATCCCGCCCCGTCTTCCCGCTGCCCCGCCTCCACCAGCCGGGCCCAGTCGAGCTCCGCCCAGTCCAGCTCTTCCTCCACGCGCTGAAAGGCGGCGTCGCCGATGGTGCCGTCGGCGCGGAGCGCGAAGAGGCGCTGCCGCTGGGCACGGGTCGCGACGCGCACGACGGCCGCGTCGGGATCCTGGCCGTCGCCGCCAGCGAACGCGGCGGGGGTCGCCACGGCCTCCTCCGCGCGGCTCAGCTGCAGCGCGTAGCGGTGCCGCACGAGCTCCGCGGTCTCGGCGCCGGGGCACGCCCCGGCCGCCGACAGCGCCGCCCGCAGCGTCTCCACCCTCGCGAGCCGCACCTCGCGCTCCACGCTGCCGTCGTCCTCCAGCCGCAGGCGCAGCAGGAGCGGCCGCAGCGTGAGCCCCTGCAGCACCAGCGTGCCCAGCACCACGCCGAACGCGGTGACGACGATCAGGTCGCGGTACGGGAACTCCGCGCCACCGTGCTCCGTCGTCGGCAGGGCGAGGGCGGCCGCGAGCGTCACCGTGCCGCGCATCCCGCACCACCCCACCACTGCCGCCCCGCGCGGGCTGAGCGCCACCGCGTCGTGCGGCCCGGGCGCCCCGTCCGCGCGCGGGCGGCAGCGCCACCGGCTGAACGCCGCCGCGCCGGTCACCCACGCGATGCGCGCCAGGATGACCGCGGCGCACACCGCCGCCGCCACCGTGGCGTACCGTGCCCCCGTCGAGCCCGTCACGCGCGCCGCGATGGACCGGAGCTGGAAGCCCACCAGGATGAACGCGAGCACGTTCAGCACGAAGACCGCGAACTCCCACACCGCCCACGACGGGATGCGGATGCGCGCCGGCATGATCTCGGGCGCGCGGCGCGAAGCCGCCATCGCGAAGACCACCATCGTGATGATCCCCGACAGGTGCAGCCGCTCGGCCAGGATCCACACGCCGAACGTGGTGCAGAACTGCACCACGATCGCGGTGGAGACGTCGCGGATGCGCGCGTTCACGGCGAGCGAGAGCCGCGCGAGCACCAGCGCCAGGACGACGCTTCCGATGGTGACGAAGAGCAGCGTCGGCACCACGGTCCACCCGGACAGCGAGCCGGCGAGCGTGGCCCCGACGGCCAGGCGATAGACGAGGAGCGCGCTGGCGTCGTTGAAGAGGCTCTCCCCTTCCAGGATCACCAGCAGCCGGTGCGGTGGCCGCAGCTGCTTGAGGACCGTGGTGGCGGCCGCCGCGTCCGGCGGCGCCACGATGGCGCCCAGCGCGATCGCCGCCCCCCACGGCATCCCGGGGACCAGCAGCCGCGCGATGACGGCGACGACGGCGATGGTGAGCGCGACGGCCCCGAGGGCGAGGCCCACGACCGGGCGCCAGTTGGCGCGCAGGTCGCGCGGCGAGGCGTCGAAGGCGGCGTCCACCAGGACGGGCGCGACGAAGAGCGCGAGCGCCAGCTCGGGATCCAGCACCAGCGTCGGCACGCCGGGGATGAGCGCGAGCGCCGCCCCGGCGAGCGCCACCAGGGCCGGGTACGGCGCCCCGATCCGCCGCGCCACCCCGGCGAGCGCCGCGCCGCCCAGCAGCAGCGCGACCACGATCTCGAACACTTCCATCGCCCCTCCAGGGCTCCGGCTCGCCTCGCTCCGCCTGGGCCGCGCCCGTTGGGGAGGAGGCCTCGCTTTCTGTTACGACTCGGACCGTGCTTCGGCCGGACCCGGATCGTCCAGCTCGCGCGTCATCTCGATCATGGTCCGGCGAAAGCCCGCGCTCGCGAAGAGACGCTGCGCCGGCTCGTTCCTCTCGGCGGTCGACAGGACCACGCGCGGCGCCCCGCGCGACCGCAGGAACGCCAGGGCCGCGTTCAGCAGCAGTCGGCCGGCGCCGCGGCCACGCGCCGCGGGATCGACGATGACGTCGTGCAGCACGCCCGCCGGCCCGCGGAGCGACAGGTAGTCGTGGCCCTCGACGGCGGCGTACGCGTATCCGATCACCTCCCCGTCCTCCTCCGCGACCAGGACGGCCACGTCCGGCCGGTCGAGCTGCGTACCCAGGAAGGACGCGTACCCCGCGGGCGTGCTGGGCGTGGGGGCGATGAAGCGCCGCGCGTCGAACTCGTGGTGCGTGCGGACGAGGAGCGCGCCCAGCCGGCCGATCTCCGGCAGGTCGGCCGAGGTCGCGCGCCGGACGATGGGTCCGGCCGGGGCGTCGGGCGTCACGAACGGACCTTGGCCATGGCGCGGGCCCCGGCCGCCGCCGGCAGCTCGCCCTGGCGCGTCCCGGTGATCGAGGGGTGGATCACGCGTCCCATTCCCGGCCATCCCTGATCGTGGTGAAAGAAGGGTCGCACGACGCTAGACGTGCCGCGCGCCCGCGTCAACCGGCTACCGCGCGACAGAAACCGGATCCGGACGAACCCCTCGCATGGCCAACGCTCATTCCCCTGCGGTCGCTGCACTTGCAGCGGTCGCGGAGGTGTTGCGTTTCAATTTCCTTCCGCGTCCAGCCGCATCACCGCAGATTGCGCCGGCGACGATTGGCGCCATGCGCGTCTCCCCGAAAACGGCACAGCAGCGGCACAGAATGGCTACCGACTTTACCTACGACGTCTTCCTGAGCCACAACTCCGACGACAAGCCACGCGTGCGTCGACTGGCGGAACGGCTGCGGGACGCCGGCCTGCGCGTCTGGTTCGACGAGGGAAATGCCAGGCCGAATGAGATAGCGCGCGCGTTGGAGGCGTCGCGGGTGCAGGTGCTGTGTCTGTCGCCAGCGGCCCTGGGGTCCGACTGGGTCTCGCTCGAGCGCAACACCGTCCCGTTCCGGGATTCCACCAACGCCGAACGCCGCTTCATCCCGCTTCTCCTGGCCGACTCCGATATCCCGGACACGTTGCAGCGGTATCAGTACGTCGATTATCGCGAGGAAACGGAGGAGGCGTTTGCAACACTGTTCGCCGCCTGCCAACCCGAAGCTGAACCGGAACCTTTCGCGCAGGGGCCCGACTCGGCGGACGGGGAGCCTTGGTCGGTGAGGTCGTCACAGGAGCCTGCTCCTCTGGCGATGCTGGAGCGTACGCTCACGGGACACACGAATAAGGTTCGGAGTGTGGTCATCAGCCCGGATGGGGCATGGATGGCGTCTGCCTCGGACGATGCAACCGTAAGGCTTTGGGACCTGGAAACGGGGGAGTGCAGGGAGACACTGCGAGGACACACCGCAGATGTGATGTCCGTCGCGGTCACACCAGACGGCAAACGAATTGTTTCTGGATCGTCCGACAACTCCGTACGTGTCTGGGAAGCGGACTCGGGACGAGAATTGATGAAGTTGGGCCACAAGGACAAGGTGTGGTCCGTCGTCGCCTTGCCGGATAACGAATGCGCTCTCTCTGGTGGATGGGACAACTCGCTCAGACTGTGGGATCTCGCGTCTGGCAAGTGCCTTCGCATCATCGAGTGCGGAACTAACGATTCCGATAATGTCTTCGGTGTCGCGGTGAACCGCTCGGGAACCCAGGTGCTGGCCGGGCATCGTGACGGACGGATTAGCCTGTGGGATCTTGGCTCTGGAGAACTCATGGCCACGCTGGCCGGTCACATGAGAATGGTGAAATCTGTCCGGTTTACACCCGACGGACGATGGGCCGTGTCGGGTTCGTTTGATGATACTATCAAGATCTGGGACCTAGAGGCGGAAGCTTGCATTGGAACGCTGGAAGGTCACTACGGCAACGTATATTCGGTCGAAGTGTCCCCTGACGGTGGCTTGATTGCCTCCACCGGCTTCACAGACAGAACGGTCCGTCTGTGGGACCTGAAGTCTGGAACTGATGTGCAGGTGATTCGGGTCGAGGAGCCAACACCGTTCATATGTGTGGCGTTCAGTCCCGATGGCTCTCTTCTGGTGACTGGGGGAGCCACTCCGCCGTTGATCCGTCTTTACAGGATCATCGACGCCCACCCTGTGCCGCCGCCCGTGGCGACGCGCCGTTACGTGAACGCCAAGGTCGTGCTGTTGGGCGAGGGGACGGTGGGGAAGACGTCACTGGCGCATCGACTGATCGAAGACAAGTACGTCGTCAAGGACCGCACGCACGGGATGAACGTGTGGCCGCTGGAGCTTCCGCTGCCGCCGGACGCGACGCTGGAGCGTGAGGCGCTGCTGTGGGATCTCGCCGGGCAAGAGGACTATCGCCTCATCCACCAGCTTTTCCTGGAAGAAACCGCGCTGGCGCTTCTCCTCATCAATCCGCAGAAGGACGATCCGTTCGCCGAGGCGGGCGACTGGCTCAAGGCGCTGCAGACCGCCGCACGGCTCCATCCGGCCACGCGAGACGCGGTGCGGCTGCTGGTCTTCTCGCAGATCGACGTGGGGGGGATGAAGCTCGGGAACGCGAAGATCGAGCGGTTTCTCCAGCAGCATGGCTTCGCGGGGTGGCTGCCGACCAGCGCCAAGACGGGCGAGAACTGCTCGGACAGCGCCAGCGACGGCCGGCCATCGACGCTCAAGCAGCGCATCGCGGACAGCATTCCCTGGGATCGGCTTCCATGGACGGCCACGCCACGGATGCTGGCGGAGCTGAAGAAGGCCGTGATGTCCATGCGCTCCGGGACGGACATCCGCCTGCTGCGCTTCTCCGAGCTGGTGCAGCGGCTGGAGCAGGCGCTGCCGGACGAGAAGTTCGACGAAGCGGACGTGCGCACGGCCGTCACGCTGCTCGGTAACCACGGCCTGGCACGGACGCTCAAGTTCGGCGACCTGGTGCTGCTGCAGCCGGACCTGCTGAACGGCTACGCCGGCGCCATCATCCGCGCCGCGCGAAAGCACACAGACGAGATCGGCTGCGTGCGCGAGGCGGACGTCTTCGATCCGGACTTCGATTTCACTGGCGTCGACCGTCTCAAGCATCGCCCCGATGAAGAGCTGCTGCTGCGGGCGCTGGTGCAGACGTTCCTCGACAACTCGCTCTGCATCGCCGAGGACACGCCGCAGGGGCGGCTGCTGGTGTTCCCCTCGCAGTACCGGCGCGAGCGGGACATCCCGCGCGAGCCGGACGTCTTCGTCTCCTACACCTTCGGCGGCGAGTGGCAGACGGTCTGGACCACGCTTGTCGTCCGCCTGTGGTACAGCCAGGAGTTCGAGCACCGCGAGCTGTGGCGCAACGCGGCGGAGTTCGCGTCCAGCCGCGGGCACGTGCTGGGGATGAAGATCGCGAACCGCCAGGGGGAGGGAGAGGCGACGATCAGCCTCTTCTTCGACGTGAAGACGCCCGACGAGCTGAGGGTGATCTTCATCGAGTACGTCCACCGCCACCTGGAGAAGTACGCGACTGACGTGTCGCGGGATCGCCGCTACATCTGCGAGGAGTGCAGCGAGCCGGTAACGGACCTGGAGGCGGTGCAGAAGCGGTTCGCAGCCGGCAAGGACTTCATCACCTGCCAGCATTGCGACGAGCGGGTGATGCTCGTCGACTTCATCGAGCAACGGCTCAAGAGCGATCCCGTTGCCCGCAGGATCCTGGCGATGGAGGAGAACGCCACGCGCCAGCTGGACACGCAGGCGCTCGAGCAGATCCTGATCGGGCACATGATGGCGGTGTGCGGCGAGGCCAACCAGATCTTCCGCCCGCTGAACCTGTTCGACTACGGAATCGACGGAGAGGTGGAGTTCAAGGACAACGACGGGCGAGCCAGCGGCAGGAAGATCTACGTGCAGCTGAAGAGCGGCAACTCGTACCTGCGGCACCGCAAGTCGGACGGCAGCGAAGTCTTCGACGTGAAGGACGATCGCCACCTGGAATACTGGGTCAGCCAACCCGTCGACGTGTATCTCGTCATCCGCCAGACGGACGAGCAGAGGAGCGAGCAGACCATCCGTTGGATGAACGTGACGCGCTACCTGAAGGAGCGAAAGCAGAAGGACAGCCGCCAGATCATCTTCGACGGCCAGAAGCTGGACATGGAAGCCGTCTGGAAGGTGCGGGACAGATTCTTCCCGCCGGGAGCGCGGTAGGATCCCGGGAATCAGCGCGGCCAACGCCGAAGCCCTCGCATCACGCGGGATGCGAGGGCTTGCTCGTGTCCGCCGCCGGCGGGGTCGCCGAGCGAACAATCCGGCCTCAGCGGGTGTCGCCAAACCTCGCCCCGGCGATTGTCTTCCTGAGGGAGGCGCCGCGTGTAACTTCAGCACGCACGGCACTTTGGCGCCGACCGAAGGATCTTGCCGGCAGAACCGTGGGAGCTGAATCTCTGTCGCCGAGCCTGCCCCCTCGCTGGCGGAGAGAAGATCCTTCGGTCGCGCGCAAGCGGTTGCATTACTTCAGGTTACTCATGTGCGCTCCCTCAGGAAGACAACGCTGCTTCGCAGTCTCCGGGTTTAGCAACACCCTCTCGGGGGTCAGCCCTGGTCGGTGAGCGCTTCTCCCCAGGCGCCGCAGAGCTCGTCCTTCGCCGGCCAGATGAACTGCTTGACGATGAGGGCGGCCAGGGGTGCCACGATCGCAGCCCCCACGCCAAAGCCGAGCAGGACGCTGCCCACCGCGGCGATGACCGCGGCCTCGCCCAGGTTCAGGGACTCCTTCAGCTGCTTCCCTTCCTCCGTCTCCTCGCCGTCCTTCGGGCACACCAGCCCGTAGAGCTGCCGGTTCCACCGCTTCAGGATGCGCCTCCCCAGCCGCTTGATGTCGTCCAGCGGGCCCATGGTATCGGTGGCGTACGCCAGGTCCAGCGAGTAATCCCCTGCCAGGTTCGGGTTCCCTTCGACCGCGGCGGTCCGCATCCCCAGCAGCAGCTCGAGGGCGGCCTCGTCCTTCTCGTCGTACAGCTGTTGGGCGGCTCTGATGACTTCATCATTTGCGTCCGGCATCTGTTCCTCCGTTCAACGTGTGGGTGGGGCGTGCTCCGGAGCTTCCGTCCGGGCAATCACCGGGCCGCGGCCCAGGCGCGCGGTGGCACGGCCGTAGAGCGTGTACGCCAACCCCAGCGGGTTGCGCATTTCTCCCTGCAGAAAGTGGCGCCGCGCCTTCCACAGCGCGGTCCCCACGTCGTCGCCGCCGAACAGCGCGTCGAAGACGACCTCCGCGAAGGCGTTGGCGAACACGGCGGTCATCGGGCTTTCGGTGCCGATGATGGCGGACGCGTTGCGGTCCAGGAACACGCGAACCAGCCCGCTCGACATGGACGGGAGCAGCTCGGCCGACTGGCACATGTTCAGGAACACGACGGGCCGCCGCCCCTCGTCGAAGAACTCGTGCTGGTTGATCGTGCTTTCCGTGATCTCCGCGTCGCCGATGTAGATCCACGACTCGTCGCCCATCTTCGGGATCAGCGAGAAAAGGGTCTCCAGCGCTTCTCGGGCCTCGCTCTCTTCCCCCAGCGCCTCGATCTGACGCTTCAGCTGCTGCACTCCGTCGGGACGAAAGCCCTCCGCCCCGCTGGATGCATATCCGTGGCAATAGAAATAGAGCAGGTGCGCGGGCGGAGTGCGGGCCATCTCGTCGAAGAGGGTGCCCTCGTCGCTGATCGGGTCCGTGACGTGGAGCTTTCCGTTCGCGGCGGCCTGGTATTCCTTCCAGAGCGCTTCCTGCGCCCCGGCGTTCCCGAAGCTGCGATCCAGGGCGAACACGACGTTGATCGGCTCGTCGGCCAGCGCGTCGCCCCTGGGCGCGCGCGTCACCTGCTCGATCTGGTAGCGGGCGCCCCAGAAGAGCAGCGGATCGGCCGCGCCCTTCCGGTCCGCCGGATACAGGATGCTCCAGGGAAAGACGAAGCTCTGGAACCCCTCCTCGTAGGTGATCTGGATCGGGCTTCCTTCTTCCGCCGCGGTCGTGGCGAGCAGCTGGCCCACCCGTTCGGAGGCCCCCGTCTGGTCGGCCCTGCGGTTGCCGAACAGGGTGATCCATGCCTCCTTGCCCAGCGCCACGAGCCTGGTCAGGTGCTTCGCGAACGTCGTGCGGGTGACGGTGAGGTTCCGGGCGTAGTTCGCGATGACGAGCTCCGTCCAGAAGTTCCGGACCTTCCTCAACAGTCTCGTGAGATCCTCCGCCCCGATGTCCCGCAGCACGCCGATCGTGATCTTGTTGTCGCCGGGATCGCGGAAGATGAAATCGAGATGGAAGCCGTCGCCGCGCTCCTTGACGTGAACAGTGCCGAGGCGGGCGGGTGACGCCGCGGCGATCTCGATGGTCCCGCCTTCGGGGGCCGGCCATGACAGCCGGCGCGCCGGGCCGTCGGGAAGGCCGGTGCGCCCGGCGCCGCGCGGGACCACCGTGTCGTGAACGTGCACCAGGTCCAGCAGGTCCAGCGAGGCATCGTACAGCCGCACGTCGATGAAGCCCCGTGACACCGTCCCCGCGGCGACGGGCTTCACCTCGAGGCGAAAGAGCGCCGTCCCGCTGTCCGCGTCGTACGGCCACTCGAGGGTGGCCAGGGAATCCTCGATCTCGACCCCCGGCAGCTCCGACACCGCCCGCACGTAGACGGTCACGGTCTCCCGGTCCTCCCGGGGGTTCTGCACGCCGCGGGGTGTCTCCTGCGCCGCGCCGATCCCGGTCCGCTTCAGCCGGATCGCCACGCCGAGCGTGTACGGCTCGCCGCCGGCCAGGGGGACGTCGTCCGGCACTGCCTCCGCCGCCGCGAGGTCGTCGCTGGGGTAGAGCTCTCCCCTGTAGACGGTGACATCCGTGAAACGCCGCGCCTCCGTGGCCGCGCCGGTCCCGCCGGGATCCCCCGGACCACCGCCACCCGGGCCGCCACGGGCACCTTCCGTCGTCGCGTCAGCCGAGAGGGCGATTCCCCCGCCCGGGTCGTCCATCGACCCGTCGGCGTGGAGCCCACCCGCGGTGCGGCCCGCGCTGCTGCGCCCGCGGCCTCGTCCTCCGCCACCCCCGCCGGCGCTGCGGCTGCCACCCCCACCGCCGCCACTCCCCGCGCTCGCGCTGCGGGCACGACTCCCGCCGCCGCCGCTCCGGGCACCACCACTCGCGCTGGCGCTGCGGCTACCACCCCCGCCGGCGCTGCGAGTACCACTCCCGCCGCGGGCGCCACCCCCACCGCCGCGCTGGCCGCCGGTTCCGCCCGTCGTCGCGCTCGGCCGCGCCCGCCCGCTACCGGCGGACGCGGACGGACCTGGCGATGTCGACGGACCCGGCGGCGCCGGACCTGCAGCCGCGCCCGCCGACTTGCGGCGCCCGGAGGGCGAGCCCTCACGCAAGTTCCTGCCGGCGGTGAAGGAGATGGTGGTTTGCTCCGGGATTTCGATCTCCTTGCCCGTGCGCGGGCTGCGGCCCTGGCGCGCCGCGCGGGTCTTCTTGCTGAACTTGCCGAAGCCCGGGATGGACAGCTCCCCCGACACGTGCACCGCCTCCGAGACCGCGCCGCCGGCGGTGTCGAAGATGGCGTCGACCGCGCGCGCCGCCGCGGCCCGGCTCATCCAGGCCTTTTCGGCGACCAGGTCGATGAAATCCGCCCTGGTCATGCGCCCCCGTCGCGCGCGGCGCGAAGAGCCCGTGCGGACAACGCGCGAGGTTGCCGTCGCTGCCTCCAGGCTCTCCAGCAGCTCGTCCACCACGCGCAGACGCAGCCGTGGCGGCAGTTCCTTCCACTGTGCCGCGGCCTTTTCGCCGCGGGTGCGCGGCGCCCGCTGCCGCGAGGCCCGTGCTTCGCCCGGGAGCGTCGCACGCCGCGTGAGGTACGGGCGGAACCGCTCGTCCGCCGACGCCGCCTGGTGCAGCAGCGAGTCCTTCCGCGCCTCCGGGGCCTTCAGCCGCTGGATGATCGCCGCCACGTGCCGGACGTCCGCCGGCGCCTGCGCCCACCGTGGCAGCGGACCGGCCAGCAGGCGCCGCACGCGGGCGATCCGCGACGGCGGCAGCAGCTCGGCCGTGTACGCCAGGCACTCCACCACGGCGGCTGGCCGGCCGGCCAGGCTCTCGATCAGCGCCTGCGCCTCGCTCGGCGGTGGCATGCGTCACGTCTTCCGGATGGAGGGATCGATCGGGGGAACCGGCCGGCATGAGCGGGAGCGTTGACCGCGCCGCCGGAGCCGGAGGAGCTCGCCGTCGCAAGGCATGGCGCCATGGGGATGCGCCGTGTTGCCTACTCTGCGCCGCCGCAGGCGCGGTTGTCAACCCGGAAGCAGAGCAGTCCGGGCCCGTGCCGAGCTCGTGGCGGTGATCAGCTCACGTTGCCCAGCGCCGCGCATCCGCCCTCTGCCCCGGCGTCCGCACCCGTCGCGAAGCGCGTTCCACCGCCAGCCAGCCCAATCTCACCGGGCCCGGGGAGGGAGGGTTCGTACGGCGAGCACCGGTGATGCCGTGTCCAGGGCGGCACAAGTAGTGCTGCCCTGCCGCCGATGCCGATCCCGGCCCGGAAGCGCCGCCGCGGCCTGGCAACGCTCCTCTCGCGGCGTTCCTCTCCCACGACGTCCCGCATGTCGAACCCCTTCGGCCGCATCGCGCTGACGGTGGCCGCGGCCACCGTCTCCTGCATCGCGTGCCACCGGCCGCCGCCGCCGACTCCGGCTGCGGCCGCGCCGCTGCGCCTGGAGCCGTGCGATCTGCCCGGCATCGCGGCCGGGGAGGCGCGGTGCGGGCATCTCGACGTATTCGAGAACCGGGCGACGCAGGAAGGGCGGCGCATTTCGCTGCGGGTGGCGGTACTCCCCGCCACGGGCGCGAGCCGCCATCCCGACCCGGTCTTCGTCCTGGTCGGTGGTCCGGGACAGAGCGCGGTGGAAAACGTCCGCGGCTACGCGCGTCTGCTCGCGGCCCTGCGCCCCGGGCGCGACCTCGTCTTCGTCGACCAGCGCGGTACGGGCGCTTCCAACCCGCTGCGCTGCGACCTGTACGGCGCCACCGGGTTCCTGGGAGACTTCCTGCCCCTCGACGCGGTGCGCGCCTGCCGCGACTCGCTCGTCCGGCGGGCCGACCTGGCGCAGTATACCACCGAAGCGGCCATGGACGACCTCGACGACGTCCGCGCCGCCCTGGGATACGCGCGCATCAACCTCGAGGCGGCATCCTACGGCACCCGCGCCGCGCTGGTGTACCTGCGGCGCCACGGCGGCCGCGTGCGCTCGGCGGTTCTGCGCAGCGTCTCGGCCACCGACGCCACGCAGCCCCTGCACTTTGCCGCGGATGCGCAGGCCGCGCTCGACTCGCTGCTGGTGGACTGTGCGCGCGATCCGGCGTGCCGCACCGCGTTCCCGGACCTGCGAACCGATTTCCGGACCGTGCTCGAGCGGCTCGACCGGGGCGGCGTCACCGTTCGCACCGCCGCGGCGGCCGGGGCCGATTCCGCGGCGGTACGCCTGGAACGCGGGCCCTTCGCGGAGCGGGTCCGCCTGATCCTGTACTCTCCGGACGTATCCCGGTACCTGCCGGCCATGGTCACGCGGGCGGCCGGCGGCGACTTCGGCCCCTTCGCGGAGCTCTCGAGCGAGATGGTGCAGGCCGTCTCGTCGCAGCTTTCCCTGGGGATGTACCTGACGGTCACCTGCGCGGAGGACGTCCGCCGGATCGACGAATCGCAGGCCGTGCAGGGAGCCACGTTCCTGGGGGATTACCGTCTCCGCCAGCAGCGGGCCGCCTGCGCGCTCTGGCCGCGGGCGACGGTCGCACCGGACTACACGTCGCCGGTCCGGAGCGGCGTCCCGGTGCTGCTGGTCTCCTCCGCCATCGACCCCATCACCCCCGCCCGCTGGGGTGAGCGGGTGGCGCAGGGGCTCTCGCGCAGCCGCCACGTGGTCCTGCGCAACGCCCCCCACAGCCCCGCGACCCCGTGCGTGATGCAGATGGTGGCGCAGTTCATCGAGAATCCCGATCCACAGGCGCTCGATGCCCGCTGCGCGGCGGAAGGGACCCGGCCTCCCTTCGCCTCCGTGGCGGAATTGAACTGATCCAGCCGCCGGCTCTCCCCGGCTGATCACCAGCCCTCTTGCATATGTGTACTGGTTAGTATACAGTACATGAAGCGGATCACCCGGAGGCGGGAGCGGATGAGCAGCGTGGGGGACTTTCTGCGCGAGCGGCGCGAGGGGCTGAGGGAGCACGACCGGCGCTACTCCGTGCGCAAGGTGGCGGAGCGCGTGGGCATCCAGCCCTCGTACCTGAGCAAGGTGGAGCGGGGCGAGGTGTCGCCGCCTTCGGAGGAGACGCTGGTGCGGCTGGCGCGGGAGCTGGCGGTGGAGCCGGACCTGCTCCTCGCGATGGCGGGGAAGGTGTCCAGCGACCTGCTGGAGGTCATCCGCCGCCGCCCGCTCCTGTTCGCGGAGCTCATCCGCCAGCTGAAGGACCTTCCCGACCACGCGGTGCTGCGGCTGGTGCGCGAGGTCCGCGACGGCGACTGGTAGCCGGTTCACCCTTTCCGCGAGGCAGTCATGATCGAGCTGCAAGGCAACGCGCTGGTGTTCCGCTTTCCCGAGGTGCACCAGGACGCCGTCCTGCGGATCCAGTTCCAGCGCACCCTGCGCATTCCCGACGACGGCCGCGACTATCCGCTGCCCCCGGGGCTGGGCGCCTTTCCCCTGCGGCACGTGGACGACTTCGCCGCGGGCGTGCCGGAAAGCTGGATGCGGCACGGGGGGGTGATGCTACCCATGTACCAGTCGGAGGCCATGTGGCTGCACTTCAGCAGCCCGGCCCGCTACCCGTTCGCGGTGAAGGTGGCCACGGGAAAGATCAACGCCGTCAGCGGCGAGGAGTGGCGCGACGGGCTGAACCGCAACCCGCAGGACTACCTGCCCACGCCGGAGCAGCCGTGGCTGGACGGGTACTGCGTGGAGAAGGGGTTCATCCGCCAGTTCGTGGCCATGCCGCTGGGCGCGGGCTACAGCGCGGAAGAGCAGGTCACCGGCAAGGCGGAGCACGGCGGACTGCAGGTCTCCGCCTTCCCGGTGCGCCGGGAGGTGTACGAGCGCTTGCTGCAGGAGCGTGCGCGAGAGCGGACGTTCGCGTACGCGACGCCGCCCGCGCCCATGGCCGCCGCCGCGCCGGCCGGCATGGAGATGGGGCTGGCGCCGGGCGGGCGGATGCGGCAGACGATCTACACCGACCGCCGGCCGATGGAGGACTGGGACCAGCGGGTCTCCGGGCGCTGCTTCGTGCACATCGCCAACTCGCTGGTGTGGCGGCAGATCACGCATGCCGATCCCCCGACGGTGCCGCCGACGTCGGAGGAGTACACCC